>JADYYV010000332.1 GCA_020853455.1 Alphaproteobacteria bacterium
CAGGGTGACGGAAAGCGGCCGGATGTCGGTGACGGTCGACGGCGCGCGGCTGATGGATAACGCGCAGGTCGTGCTGCTGCGCCTGACCAAGGAAGCATCGACCGATGTGAAGGGCGGCGAGAATAAAGGCAGCGTGATGAAAAGCCACAACATCGTGCGCGAGGCGATGGTGATCGGCACCTGGTCGAGCGGGAAGCAGGAGTATAATTTCTCCCTCACGCGGTTCGAGGCGGGGCAGGGCTGCGCCGTGCTGCTGCAAAACCCCGAAACCCTGCAGGTCTATGCGGGCGCGCTCTGCCTGATGTGACACGTTTTTTGCGGGATGCGGCGCCTCTAGCCAAGCCCTGATTCCCTTGCTATATCTCAACCATGCGCGAAATCGTCCTCGATACAGAAACCACGGGCTTTGACCCGGCCGAAGGCCACCGGCTGGTGGAACTGGGCTGCGTGGAGCTGGATAACCACCTGCCCACGGGCCGCGTGTTCCATTGCTATTTCAACCCGATGCGCGACGTGCCGGCGGAAGCGTCCCGCGTCCACGGCCTGACCGACCAGTTTTTAAAGGACAAGCCGCTATTTTCCGCGAAAGTCGGCGAAGTCCTCGATTTCATCGGCAACGATACGCTCGTCATCCACAACGCCGAATTCGACATCAAATTCCTGAACGCGGAATTGAAATCGGCGGGGTTCAAGCCGTTGCAGATGAACCGCGTGCTGGATACGCTCTTGATGGCGCGCCAGAAATTCCCGGGCCAGCCGGCATCATTGGACGCGCTCTGCCGCCGTTTCAAGGTCGATCTGGAAGAACGCAAATTCCACGGCGCGCTCCTCGACTCCCAGTTATTGGCTGAAGTCTATATGGAGCTGATGGGCGGTCGCCAGCACGGTTTTGCCATTTTGTCCGAAGCCGCCATCGCCGGTTCCGCCCAGCTGAACGCAAAAATCCGCCGCCAGAAACGCGAACACCGCACATTTATCGTGAGCGACGCCGAATTGAAAACTCACGCCGAATTTATCGGCAAGTTCAAAACGAACATGTGGTACCCCAAGCCCGAGACGAACGAGGCAGAGAAGAAATCCTGATAGCCGTTTCGCCATGCCGGACTTGTTCCGGCATCCAAAAGCGCGTCCGCGCGTCACATAAATTCTGAGTCATATGACGGCAAGACTGCCTTTTGGACCCCGGCACAAGGCCGGGGTGGCGCAAATGTTTTATTGCGTGATGGAATCGTAAAGATCATCCCATGCGGGATTCAGTTCATTGATGACTTTCAGTTTCCACTTTCGCGGCCACTTCTTCATCGTCTTTTCCCGCCTGAGCGCGCTTTCGTAACCACTGGCGGCTTCAAAATATACCAGCTTTTTGCATTTATATTTTTTGGTGAAGCTGTCAGCCGCTTCGTTCTTGTGTTCCCATGCGCGTTTGACCAGATTCTCCGTCATGCCGACATAGAGGGTTCCGTTGGTCTTGTTCGTCACAATGTAAACGTAGTGGTCTTTCACTGAAAGACGGTCGGGGCGATCAACCCTGCGCCGCTTTCTGCTGTTCCTGCAGGCGTTTCACTTCGTTGATGTAGATGGTTTCAAACGAAATGGGCGTCAGGAACAAAGGCGGGTAACCGCCGGCCGAGGTGGTGTTCGCCACGATTTCGCGCGCGAAGGGGAAGAGCAGTTTCGGCACTTCCACCATGATGACCGGCTGGTGGTTTTCCTTCGGGATGTTTTTCAGCACGACCAAAGCGCCGTAAGACAGGTCGATGATGAAGCAGACCTTGTCTTTTTCTTTTGCCTTGGCTTCGACGCGGAAATTGACGCTGCATTCATACACGTCGTCTTTCAGAACCTGGTGCTTCAGGAAGATCTGCACATTGGTTTCGGGCTGCGGCCAGCCGGAAACGAGGCTTTCGGGCGCGTTCGGGTTTTCGAAGGAGAAATCCTTGATGTACTGCGCGATCACCTGCACGCCCTGCTGGTTGGCGGAGGCCTGTCCCGCATCGCCGGCGGGAGCGGCTGCTTTGGGTGCTGCCTTGGGATCGGTTTTTTTATCTTTGGACATTCTGTCAATCCTTTCGAGTTTCAATGCTGTAAAAGCCGTAGCATGGCAGCACCGCCCCTGCAAGCGCGGCTGGCCATATTACTGCCGTGGTAATTTGTCGTTGTCGTCATCCATGCGCTTGAACTCGCCGTCGATCAGCGGCGCATTGGCGTTGCCGGGCGGGTTGGTTTTCGTATAGGTCCATTCACGGAATTCGCGGCTGTCGCGCGTGAAGGTGTGCATATAGCTGTCGGGATGTTTTTGCGAATGGCCGAACAGCCATGTGCGCACAGGTGCCAGCAGGAAAGGTATCGCAATGATATCGCTGACAAAGCCCGGAAAGATCAGCAGCAGCGCCGCGATCAGGAGGCACAGGCTGTCAAATCCTTCGCGCAGGGCGAACAGCTTGTCGTCGCCATCGGGCGACTGCATCGCCCGCAGCCCGCCGGTTTTCAGCAGGTGAAAACCGAAAGCGGTCGCGCAAATAATCCATAATACCGAATTGAAGAAGCCGATGCGCCCGCCGATCACGAAAAACCCGATCAGTTCAATCAGCGGCAGATAGGCAAGGCGTGACAAAAGTTTAGACATATCAATAACTTGTTTCCGGTGAAACGATTATTTACCTTTATTCGATATAGTTAAGATGGGGTAAAAGGTTTCTCAAAGCTAGTTGAAATCCCCGCTTTCAGATAGATTTTAATGCCAACGCCTGAAAGCAGGCATCGCGGCGACCAGAAGAAGGAAACAACAGTGCAACTCGATATCCTTATTTTCGCGGCCATCGCGGCATTCCTCATTTACCGACTCAATTCCGTCCTTGGTACCCGCAGCGGCAATGAACGCCAGCGCCCCAACCCCCTGAAACCCGCCGATGCGCCCGTGAACGTCAACCCGCTGGACGCGCAGAACGCCGTGCGCCCCGTGCCGCCCCCCATGCCCGTCATGACCCCCGCCGCGCTGGACCAGGTGGTGGATGCCGAAGCCAACCGCGACGGCCGCGTGGAGCAGGGGCTTGCCGATATCCGCGCCGAAGACGCGTATTTTGAAATCAACAGCTTTATGCAGGGCGCGCGTTACGCGTTTGAATTGATCGTGACCGCCTATGCGCGCGGCGATCTCGGCGCCATCCAGCCGCTGGTCAGCCCGAAACTGTATAACGATTTCGCGGCCGGCGTCCGCGCGCGCGAAGCGGCAGGGCATACGACCGAACTGACGCTGCACCGCGTCCAGCACGCAAAAATCATCGAGGCGCATATGGGCGGCACCATGGCCTATGTGACCGTCGATTTCGAGGTTGAGGAAAGCACCGTCACCCGCGACAAATCCGGGCAAGTGGTCGATGGCAACCCGGACAGCGTGTTCAACATCCGCGATATCTGGACGTTTACGCGCGACGCCCGCACCAGCGACCCCAACTGGATTCTTATTGAGACGCGCTCCGCCGACCAGTAATATCCCCTGACTTCATAAACCATTCCTCGCGGGGGATTTCCATGCGCGCACTCTCCATGCTCTGCCTTGTCATGCTTGCCGCTTGCGCGGGCGCGCCCGATGCGGGCAAAGCGAAAAAAGCGGAAGACCCGTTTTACCTGAAGCCGACCGTGTTCGAAAAACTGCCGGGCTGGGACAGCGACGCGCAATCCGCAGCACTGGTGCCGATGCAGAAATCCTGTGCGCGCATCCTGAAAAAAGACGCCGCCAAATCCTTTGGCCCGACCGATATCGCGGGCAGCTATGCCGACTGGCAGGCCGTGTGCGAAAAACTGCCTGTTGACGCCGATGACGGTACAGCGCGCGCCTATTTCGCGGATAACTTCATGCCCTATGAAATCTGGGATGCGCAGGACCGCGACGGGCTGTTCACGGGGTACTATGAACCCATCCTGCACGGGTCGCTGAAAAAGAAAAAACCATACGTTATTCCGCTGTATGAACGCCCCGACGACATGGTCACCGTCAACCTCGGCGATTTCAAGCCGGAACTGAAGGGCGAAACGGTCACGGGCCGCGTGGAAGGCGAAAAGCTGGTGCCCTATTACACCCGCGCCGATATCGAAAAAGGTGCGCTGAAAAAACAGGACAAGGTCGTCTGGGTGAACAGCGCGGTCGATGCGGTCTTCATGC
>JADYYV010000333.1 GCA_020853455.1 Alphaproteobacteria bacterium
GCCTGCCGCCAGCGTTCATTCTGAGCCAGGATCAAACTCTTAAGTTGAATTTGATACCTTGACTATTAGATGTCAAAGGATCTCGATTTAGTTAGAGACCTGCTTATTGTCTTTTTGCAAAGACAATCACTGTTAAAACAGAAGCTTGTACGCTTCTGTGTTGAGACTAAACCCGTGAGGGGCTTAGTCTCGGCTGTGCTGAGATACTCAGAGCAGGTCGTTTTGTTGAAACGTTTAACACGATCAGCAAACCGCTGCCTGCGTATCTCTTCTCATCGATCTACAATGTTCAATAACCGGCGACCATTTTCAGGCCGCAAAACTCTCCCCGTCAAAAACCGAAGTTTTCATTTCGGAGGAGAATCTGTCAGAGCCAGCAATCTAGAAGGAAGTTCCTTCCGGGTCAACAAGAATTTGCGATTTATTTTTCGCTTTTTCCTGAAGGCTGACCGGGCGATGTGCCCGCGACAGAGTTGAGGTTATACGGATCGATTCAGCGGAAGTCAAAACCTTTTTTAAATTTTTAACAACTAACTGAATTTATTCGATATTTCCCCGCTTTGTTCAAATCGCGCACAGCGCCGGATCGCTATTTAAACACTCCGGAAATAGAAATTTTGCAGATTCTCTGCAGCATTGCAGCGAACCCGCCCTGCCCGTCCTACTTGCCGGGCATCCTCGGGCCGTTTTTTTCGTCATTCCGGCGGTCGATCTTGTCATCCACCGCCACAATCGCCTTCGCCAGCTCCGCTGCGGCCTTCAAATGTTCGGGGCCAACCGCGCTGCCGTAATAGGCGTTGCCGTAAAGCACGGCCGTATTGAATGCGGTTTCCAGCTTTTCACGAATCTCTTCGAGCGTCTGCGCCATGATTTACGCCTTTCCGGGCATTTTCGGCCCGTCCTTCTTGTCGTTGCGGTCCGCGATTTCATGCTCGACCGCGACGATAGAGCGCGCGAGTTCGGCGGCGGCGGTCAAGGCGGTGGATGCCGCGCGCGCCGCATCGGGCGAGCCGGTATTGCTGTAGGGATAATCGGCGTTATCGATCGCTTTGCCGAAAGCTTCGTAGAGTTCTTTTTTCAGTTCATCGAGGTTTTTAGCCATGTTTTCTTCCTTCCGAATGCCTATTTGCCCGGCATTTTCATGCCGTTTTTACGTTCTTCATCCGCGATCTTTTCGGCGCGTTGCGCGCGCTGCTCCGCCTCGATATTCACGAGTGCATTCGCAATATTGGCAATCGCGTTCCGGTTTTCGATGGTGGGGTTGAAGGGGGTGCTGCTGCCGCTGCTGGAGCGGTCTTCATATTCCGGATGGCGCTTGATCGCCGCCTCGAAATGCGTCCAGAGGGTTTCTTTAAGTTGATCGAGGTCGCGTGCCATATCCTGCTCCTGCCTTAAAATGAACACGTCATTTCTAGGATGCAGGGTCGCTTTTGCCAAATGTTATGTGAAATAGCCCTTAGATTCGGGCGAGATAGACTTGCGCAACCTTGGATACCGGCGATTTGCCGACAGCTTCGGCGATAAAACGCCCTGCTGCCGCGATTTTCTCGATATCAACGCCTGTTTCGATGCCCATGCCGTGCAGCATATAAAGAACGTCTTCGGTCGATACGTTGCCGGTCGCGCCCCTGGCATAGGGGCAGCCGCCCAGGCCGGCGGCGGCGGAATCGATGACGCTCACCCCCTCCTCCAGCGCGATCACGAGGTTCGCGAGCGCCTGTCCATAGGTATCATGGAAATGCGCGGCGATATGCTGGACGGGGATTTCCTTCTTCACCGCCTGCAGCAAAAGACGCGTTTTCACGGGTGTTCCGGTGCCGATGGTGTCGCCCAGCGATATTTCGTAGCAGCCGAGGCCGAACAATTCCTTCGCCACATGCACGACGGCTTCGGGCGCAATCTCGCCTTCATAGGGGCAGCCGAGGACGCAGGAAACATAGCCGCGTACGGCGATGCCATGCTTTTTCGCTTCGTCAATAACAGGCTTGAAACGCTCGATGCTTTCGGCGATTGAGCAGTTGATATTTTTCTGGCTGAAGCTTTCGGAAGCGGCGGCGAAGACTGCGATTTCGCGCACGCCCGCCGCAACCGCGCTTTCCATGCCCTTGGCATTCGGCACGAGAACCGGATAGCTGACGCCGGATTTTTTGGCGATCGCCGCAAAAACATCGGCGGTATCCGCCATCTGCGGCACCCATTTGGGCGATACGAACGCCCCGGCCTCGATCGTGCGCAGGCCGGAATCCGACAGCATGTCGATGAAGGCGACCTTCACATTCGCGGGCACAATGTTCTTTTCGTTCTGCAGACCGTCGCGCGGGCCGACTTCGACGATGCGAACTTTTTGCGGGTAATTCTGGGTCATGATGCGCGTTTCAGCATTTCGGTGAAGGTGGTCAGCATATCGACGGCCTCGTCGCCGCCATGCTCTTTCCAGTAAAAATGGATCTGGCTGTTGATGATTTCAATCTCGAAAAACGTCTGCGGCGCGCCAAGGCTGCGGGTGATCGCGTCCAGCACCGACAGGGTATCTTGCGACATGCGCCCCTGATTGGTCTGGATAACCCAGCCGCGCTGTTCCAGCCCGGGCGAATATTCTTCCGGCCGGCACGGCAATTCCCAGTCGGCCTTCGACCGCACGTTTTCAGGCCAGTGGTAATGCGCGCAGGCCTCGCGCGCCAGCACATAGGCGCTGCCGCGGTTGAATTCGGGAATTTCGCGTTCGATATCCTCCACCACGAAACCGGCGGCGATGGCGGCTTCGCGCGCCTTGCTGCGGCTGCGCTTGGCGGAAATTTTGCCCCCGACCGATTTGACGGGGGATCGCATGCGGTGGAAAAACCAGATGACGCCGATGAAGCCCAGCACCATCAGACCCGCGATCAGGAAACCCAGCATCTCCGGCGGGATGATGTCGCGGATCTGCCGCACCATCTCGTCCGCCTGTTTCTGGATTTCGTCGTTCGACTGACCGCTCATGATCCTATTTCAATGAAATCAGTTCGTATTTTTCATGCACCTGGTCGCCGACGCCGGCATGGATTTTTTCCACGATGCCGTCTGCGGGGGAAATGATGGTGTGTTCCATCTTCATCGCTTCCACGATCACCAGCGGCTGGCCTTTCTTGACGCTGTCGCCCAGCTGGACGCGCACCGCCACGACCTTGCCCGGCATGGGCGCGGTCAGCTTGCCGTCCGCGCCGTCGTCGCCGCTTTCATAGGCGAGCGGATCTAGGTATGTCAGCTCCTCATAATGCCCGTCATGCAGCAGCGTCAGGTGGCGGCCGTCATGCAGCAGCACCGGATTGTACTGCGTGCCCCCTAGGCGCGCGTAATAGCTCATGTCGTACATCGCGGGCGAGCTGTGCGCCGTCATCGTCTTGCCGCCGATGCTCAGCACAACGTCGTTCGCACCTTGCGCTGTCGAGACATTGACGGTTGTTTGCTTGCCGTCATGTTCAAACACGAAGCTGTCGCCCGACA
>JADYYV010000334.1 GCA_020853455.1 Alphaproteobacteria bacterium
GCCTCTTCCCATTTCGCCTTTTTCACTTTCGGCGCCATCTGCAGGAACATGGTGTCGCCCTGCCAGCCGATTTCGTGGCTGGATTTCATCAGGATGACGGGCGTGCCGATGCTGACGGCTTTAAACAGGCGTTCGATGTCTTTTGCGTACATGCGCATGCAGCCGTGGCTGACTTTCTTGCCGACGCTCGACGGCGCGTTGGTGCCGTGGAACATGATGCCGTCAAGGCCGACGGAAATCGCGTATTTGCCCAGCGGGTTGTTCGGGCCCGCTTCGATGAAATCGGGCAGGTCGGGGCTTTCCGCGCGGATGCGGGGCGGCGGGGTCCAGATGGGGTCTTTGCGTTTGTTATAGACTTTCGTCACGCCGGTCGGCGTTTCCCAGCCGGTTTTGCCGGACGCGACGGGAAAGGTCATGACTTCCTTGCCGTCCTTGAAATAGAACAGTCGGGAGGTTTCGAGGTTGACGACGATGCCTTCGCGCGCGAATTCGGACGGCAGCAGGTGCATCGCGCCCACGGTGATTTCGGTACCCGCCTTGATCTTGTTCGGGTTGACGTTCGGGTTGGCGGCCTGCAGTTCGACATAGCCGACGCCGAATTTCTGGGCGATGGAGGACAGGTTCTCGTTCTTCTGCGCTTTATAGCTGATGACCGCGCCCACGACGTCGCCGCTGATCGGCTCCAATGCGTAGGCGGCAGGCGCTGCCAGGGTGAGGGTGAAAAGAGCGGCGAAGACGGAGCGAAGATACATGATGATCAAGACCTTGCGTTGTTCCACTTTTGGGCTCAACCCTTCCGGGTGACTCCCGTATTCAGTCCAATATTAACGCTGTCATATTAAAGTCTGGTTAATACGACAAAGCTAAATCACGCTGTGTTATCAAACGGATAAACGTGCAAAACAGTTCAAAAATTTACCATATTGCGAAAATCCGGCAGCTTCGCTATGAAAGCACAGTATTAATGAATCGATTTTGAAGGAGGGCTGCATGGGCAAGCTCTGGAACAGAACCCCCGGCGCGGACGGTAAAGCGCAGTTGAACGAAGTGGATCTGAAGGCGGTCGCCATCGACTCCCCGACCATCGTTTATCTTTCCGGCTTCCTGACCAACAACAACCAGCCCGGCTATGTCGCGGGCGGCATCAAGAAAATGGAAGAAATGCTGGGCAGCCGGCCCGAGATCGAGGTGCAGCCGAAACTGTTCGCATGGTCGCATACCAGCCTGAAAAACCTGTTCAACCTTGCGGCCTATAACATGTTCCCGTCCACGCGTTCATCCGATGCGGGTTACGATCTGGGCGCAAGCCTGCTGATGCCTCTGGTTGCCGAAGGATTCACGCGCGACGCGAAAAACAACGTCAGCGGCACGCCCCTGCCCGCCGATACGGCGCGCAAAAATCTGCGCAATATCACGCTGTTCGGCTATAGCGCGGGCAGCATCGTCGCGCAGGAGACTTTCAACGCGACGCTGAAGATGATGAAGCAGATCGGTTACGACGAAAAAGAAGCGCGCAAGGTTTTGAAGGAAGTGGTGCTGGTTTCCGTCGGCACGATTTCACGCCCGTCCAAGGAAACCGACCGTTCTTCGACCGTTTATCTGGTCGCATCGAATGATCGCATCAACCGCGCGAAAAACTGGATCTGGGGAACGCTCGGCACCTCCTTGCGCGCGCTGTTCAAGATCGGCGCGGACAAGCACAAGAAACCACTCACCATCCGCCCGTTGTCGGATAGCAGCGTCTTTATCACCACCGCCGTGCGTCCCACGCTGTATGAATGGCAGTACGACGACAAAGGCGAAAAGGCCCGGAAGAAATGGTTCGCCGGTCTTTATCCGAAATGGTCGGGCCGCCGCAGCTATCACGAATTGCCGCATTACCTGACGACGGACGACAAGAACAACGGCTTTGCGAAAGTCGTGCTGTATTCGCTCATCAACGCCGTCAACCGCGATGCGGAAGTAAAACCGATGGACCTGATCCAGCCGCCCGCGCGCGACACGCATGCAGAGGAAGCGCAGGCTGCATACCGCGAACGCATCGAACAGGCAATGCGCCCCGCCCCCGCCGCGTTCCAGCAGCCGAAGCGGAAATACTGGTAATTACTGCGCCTTGCGCACGGCAGGCCGCCAGGTTTCGATGCGCTCGCGCAGATCCTTGATCTGCTCCGAGGTCAGGCTGCCCGCGATCGAATTGCGCGCGATGCCATAGGTGTCATAGCCGCCGCGCATCGCGACCGAAAACCAGAAATAAGCCTCGATCAGGCTTTTTTCCACGCCGTTGCCGTTCAGGTACAGCAGGCCCAGATCGTATTGCGCGTTGTTGTTGCCCTGCACCGCCGCGCGTTCATACCACGCCGCCGCTTTTTCAAAGTCCTTTTCGTAGCCCGCCATGCCGGTGGCGTAATACTGGCCGATCACGAATTGCGCGCGGCTGACGCCCTGCTCTGCCGCTTTCTGGTACCATCCCGCCGCTTTCTTGACGTCCGGCGCAATGCCGCGGCCTGCATCGTAAGCGGTCGCGATATAATACATGCCTTCCGCATGGCCGCTTTCGGCGGCTTTCAAATACCATTGCGCGGCCATGCCGTTGTTCTGCTTCACGCCCTGCCCCTTGGCATAGAGGCGGCCCATTTCGAATTGTGAATCCGCGTCGCCCTTTTCCGCGCGCGCCAGCACCTGCGCGGCCTTGGCCTCATAGCCCTGCACGAATTCGCGCAGCTTGACCAGATCGTCGCGCGCGCCCGCCACGCCCTGCGCGGCGGCTTTTTTGTACCATTCGGCCGCCAGTTCGTAATCCTGCTCCGCAGCCGTGCCCGTTTCATAACGCTTGCCCAGCATATACTGCGCCTGCGGATGCCCCTGCTCCGCCGCGTTGCCGAGCCATGATGTCGCCTGCTTGGGGTCTTTGACCACGCCCGCGCCGTTTTCATACGCCATCGCGACCTTGAACTGCGCCTCCGCGATGCCCTGATCGGCGGCCTTTTTATAAAACTCGAAAGCCTTGGCGATATCCTGCTTCACGCCCACGCCGGTCGCGTAATAATTCGCCGCCGCAAACTGCGCCTCGGCATTGCCCTGCAGGGCCGCCTTTTCAAACCACATAACGGCCTTGGCCTTGTCGGCCGTAACGCCGCGCCCCGCGTCGTAAAACAGGCCGAGATTGTATTGCGCCGATTGCGATCCCTGCGCGGCCGCTTTTTCGTACAGCTCCGCCGCGCGTTTGTCGTCGCGTGCGACGCCCTGCCCCATGTCGTACAGCACAGCCAGGTTATGCTGCGCCGCCGCCGATCCCTGCGCCGCCGCTTTTTCGTACCATGCGGCGGCACGGGCGAAATCTTCGGGCACGCCATCGCCGACGTTATAGCGGCGGCCAAGGTCGAACTGCGCCTTCATGTCGCCTTCGTTCGCAATCTTGTTGAGGTAAATCAGCCGCTCTTTCAGCTTCTGCTCGGCTTCAAGGCGCTGTTCTTCTTTCTGCGCCTCCAGCTGTTCCTTGGTGGGCGGGCGCTTGGCTTCGGCCCCGCCGGCGTAAAGGGAGGCGGCAAGCGCGGCGATTGCAACGGCGGACAAAAACTTTTTCATCATGCGGCATCCCTTCTCTAAAAGGGTATCGCGGCGCACAAAAAGCAGCAAGACAGATATGCCCGCGGGCGTTCCATAACCTTAAACCAAAATTGCAAGCTGCGTTCGAATACCCTCAAACATGCCCGGTGAGCATCAGCACGATCAGAACGACCAGCGCCACGCCCAGCCCGCCGCTCGGATAGATGCCCCAGTTTTTGCTGTGCGGCCATGCCGGCAGAGCGCCGATCATCAGCAGGATCAGGACAAGCAGCACAATCGACGATGTCGCCATGATAAATTCCTTTGCCGGTACGGTCCGATCGAACCAACGGGCGGGAATGTTTATGGTTCCGGCCGTATAAAATCAGGCGGGCCTGGCGCGCTGGATGTCGCGCAGCAGCGCTGAAAATTCCTGGAAACTGATGGGCTTGACGATATGGTGGTCAAAACCGGCGTCGAAAGCCTTCTTCTTGTCGCTTTCCTGCCCCCAGCCCGTCTGGGCGATGAAGACGGTTTTTTCAAACCCCGCCGCCGGTTTCAGCAGGCGGCAGACCTCGTACCCGTTCATCCCCGGCAGGCCGATATCCAGCATCATGATATCCGGCAGCAGTTTTTGCGCGATATCGACCGCGATTTGGCCGTCATGGGCGGTCGTGACCTTGTGACCCATCATTTCCAGCATCACGCCCGTCGTCTGTGCCGACGGGATGTTGTCGTCGACGACAAGGAATTGCAGCGAACGCATCGGCACGTTGTCGTCGATGTTTTCCTGCAGGATGTCTTTCGGTTTCTGATCCGACAGCGGCAGCCAGACCGTGAAGGTACTGCCCTTGCCGGCGCCCGCGCTTTCGGCCCTGATCGTGCCGCCATGCATGGCCACCAGCTGGCGCACCAGCGCAAGCCCGATGCCAAGGCCGCCCTGCGCCTCGCGCAGCTTGTTATCGACCTGTGTGAACAGCTCGAAAATGCGCGGCAGCATGTCGGGCGGGATGCCGATGCCGTTGTCGCCGATGCTGATGGCGACGCCGCCGTTTTCCGCCGCCGCCTCCAGCGTCACCTGCCCGCCTTCGGGCGTGTATTTCGCGGCATTGTTCAAAAGGTTGCTGATGATCTGTGATATCCGCACCGGATCCGCGTTCAGCCACAGCGCCTCCGCCGGCAGCTTCAGCGACAGGCTGTGGCGGCTGCCCTCGATCAGGGGCTTGCTGACCTCGACCGCTGAATCCAGCGCCGACTGCACGCTGATCATCGCGCGGCGCAGCGCGATCTTGCCCTGGCTGATGCGGCTGACATCCAGCAGGTCGTCGATCAGGCGCACAAGATGCGACAGCTGGCGGTCCATCATGTCGCGCACATTCGCCGACATTTCCTCGTTCTTGCTCATGCGCAAAATCTGCAGCCCGTTGCGCACGGGCGCCAGCGGGTTGCGCAGTTCATGCGCCAGTGTGGCCAGGAATTCGTCCTTGCGGCGGTCGGCGTCGCGCAGGCGGTCGGCATATTCGCGGCTTTCGGCCAGCAGGCGGCTGTTTTCTTCCGATTTAACGGCCAGTTCGTCGCGCTGGTACTGCAGTTCCCGCTGCTGCCGGTAGAGGTCGAAAAACACGCCGGTTTTGGAACGCAGCACGTCGGGCTCGATCGGCTTGTAGATGAAATCGACCGCGCCCGCCTCGTAACCGCGGAAGCGGCGCTGGCGGTCATGCGCGCCCGCGGTCAGGAAGATGATCGGGATGCGGTTCGTGCGCTCGGTGCCGCGCATCATTTCGGCCAGTTCAAACCCGTCCATGCCCGGCATCTGCACGTCGAGCAGCGCCA
>JADYYV010000335.1 GCA_020853455.1 Alphaproteobacteria bacterium
ATGGCCGCGCGAGGATTTTTGCAGCGGGTCCGCGCCGTTCGCCAGCAATATCTTCACTTTTTCGACATCGCACAAACAGGCCGCGTGATGCAGCATGGGGAAGCCGGGATTGGAATGCGGATCGATATGGTTCACCTGCGCGCCGAGATCGATCATCTGCTGCACCTGCTCCGGCGTGCCCTTGCGCACCATTTCGTTGAGCAGGTTGTTGATGCGCCGCTGGTAGTTGGGCGCGTAGATATCGCCGAGGTCGGGTTCCTGCCCCTTCGCCAGCCGCGTTTCCGCGCCGTGCAGTTCCAGCATCTTCACGGCTTCTTTGAAATGGCGGCGATGCGCGACATCGAGCGCGACCTGCCCCTCGGCGTCGATATCGTCGGTGCGCGCGGCATAGCGCAGCAGAATTTCCAGCGCCTTGATGTCATGCTTTTCAATCGCCACATGCAACGCCGGAAAACCGTTGATGATATGGCGGTCGGGGTTGGCGTCGTTCTTCAATGCCTCGCGCAGATTTTTCAGGTCGATGGGGTGTGATCGCAGCGCCGCGATCATCTGCCGGTCGGCCGCAACGATGCGCGCGGCGGCAACAGGATCCTGCGCCAGCTTGTAGCGTTTTTCATGCGGCTCGAGCTCGTCCCATTCGGACATTTTGCGACTCAAATACAGG
Source organism: Alphaproteobacteria bacterium (assembly GCA_020853455.1). Lineage (GTDB taxonomy): Bacteria > Pseudomonadota > Alphaproteobacteria > Micavibrionales > UBA2020 > JAPWJZ01. Next base: position 665 of record JADYYV010000335.1, read on the forward strand.
TGTTTGGACTGGCTGGATTTTTACCATAGTATGGACGGAGTCGGAATAGGCCAAATAATAAACATAATCCCGAAATAAAGTGAGCCGGACGGGGCGGTCCGGCTCACCATTGGGGTTTTAAGGTGCCTGTCGTCGTCTATCGTCCATCACTCCTTCCGGTTGTTTTCGCCAATTTGACCAAATTCACGAATCCGACGCGGTAGCCATAGGGGTCGTCGCCGCGCGCGTTGTTCGCGATGTCGATGATGCTGTCCCAGTCAAGGCTGCCGGTATCGCGGCCGCCGCGCAGCATCTGGCCGAAACCCGCCACCGCCGACGCAAACCGCACATCGTCGGAAAGCGCAGCGAAGGGTTTTTCATCCTCCCCCGTGATCGGGCGCGTCATCAGCATACTGCGGTCGCCGTCCGGCTGTTTGTAGCGCAGTTTCAGGAAGGCGATTTCGTTGCCGAAACCGGATGCGTCATCCGGCGTTCTTGCCGCTTCGGGATCCGGCTGCTTGTACCGCAGGCCCGACAGCACCGGCGAAGTTGCCGGCGTGATTTCATAGATCGCCGTCACCGTATGGCCCGCGCCGATTTCACCCGCGTCGATTTTGTCGTTGTCGAAGTCCTGGCGTTCCAGATGGCGGGTTTCGTAACCGACCAGCCGGTAATCGCGCACCAGCGCCGGGTTGAATTCCACCTGTATCTTCACATCCTTGGCGATCGTGAACAGCGTCGAGCCGGATTCTTCGGACAATACCTTGCGCGCTTCATTGAGGCTGTCGATATAGGCGGCGTTGCCGTTGCCGTTCTGCGCCAGCGCCTGCATCGTCGCGTCCTGATAATTGCCCTGGCCGAAACCCAGCACGGACAGGAAAATGCCGTCGTCGCGTTTTTCCGCGATGAACCTTTTCAGGTCTTCGGTGTTGCTGATGCCGACGTTGAAATCGCCGTCGGTTGCCAGTATCACGCGGTTATTGCCTTCCCGGATAAAGCTTTCCTTGGCCAGACGGTAGGCTGCCTGTATCCCCGCGTCGCCCGCCGTCGATCCGGCGGAATAAAGGCTGTCGAGCACCTCGCGGATGCGGCGCTTGTTCGCAACCTTGGTCGGTTCCAGCGCGACGCCCGCGCCGCCGGCATAGCTGACGATGGAAACCGTATCGTCGTCGCCCAGCGTATCCAGCAGCAGCTTGAACGAGCTTATCAGCAGCGGCAGTTTATCGGGCGTGTTCATCGACCCCGACGTGTCGATCAGGAACACAAGGTTCGATTTGGGGCGATAAGGCAGTTCATAGCCCTTGATGCCGATATGCAGCAGTTTTTTTTCGGCGTTCCACGGCGACTGATAGACCGCGACCGTCGGCTTGAACGGGTCGCGCACATCCCTGGGCACCTCGTAATTATAGGGGAAGTAATTGATCAGCTCCTCCACCCGCACGCTGTCTTTTTCGGGCAGGCGGCCTTGTTCCAGCACCTTGCGGATGAAACTGTAGGACGCGGTATCCACGTCGATGGAGAAAGTGGAGACAGGTTCGGCCGATGTTTTCTTGACCGGATTATCGGCATAGGCGGGCGATTTGTCGCGCCCCAGTTCCTGATAATAGGGCGGCGCGACGTAATCGCTTTGCATCTGCACCGGCGCGACATAGTTCTGCGGCGGGGCATAGGGCTGCGGGGCAGACCCGAAATTCGGCAGCAGGTTGCGGAAGCCGCTGGATGGGCCGATCACGTTGCTCGACATATCGCGGAACGTCGTTGCGCCCCCGCCGCCATAACCGCCGCCGCCGCCAAACATCGTCACGCTGTCCATCTGCAGCGACGAGGCGTTGATTTTCATCAGGCTGCCATTGCTGATGCTGCCCTGCATCGACTGCTGCAGGAACGGCAGGCTGATCAGGGCGGCGGATGCCAGCAGCATGGCGACGCCGCTGCGCAGATGTTTGTTGTTTTTCTTTTTCGGTGTTTCCAGTTTTTCGGTGGTCATGACTGTGCCTCTTCTTTTTTTGTTGTTGGATTTTGGACATGGGACGGCTTTGCCCGGGCCGGGGAAATCCGCCCGGGCATGGTTCGTTTCTTTTTTTGTTGAGCCGTTATTAAGTCGTCTGTGCCTTCATGCGTCTTCCCCGCTTTCTTCATGCGCGAAGCTGCAACCAAAATAAAATCGCCGCGCTTTCGTGAGGCGCGGCGATACCCTTAAGGCATACCCGTGACGGTCGCGTTACAAATTTCACCCGTAACATGTGCAGAGACGGCCCCGTTCAGGGCCGGTTGCTTCGCATCTGTGCCTGTCATCGCTGAATCCTTGATTTGAACTCATGCTTATATCTTCAGGATAAGCGGTGTCTGGTTAACAGCGGTTTACGTTTGGGCATTTGACGGATAATTAAAATTTTAGATAAATGCGGGGCAACGCTTTGTAATTATCAACGATGAATGGCGCGTGATTTGTAATTAAACGCCACGCCCGCGCGGTACACAAAACACCGTGTTTCGTGATGCGGCGCAACATTTCCGCGTGAGTCGCAGAATGATATTTCGTTACATGCGCGCGTTTTGAAATGTCGCGCAATGTTGTGCACGCGTTACGTTACGTTTGTTACGCGCGGCGAAACTTACGCCGCTTTCCATTTGATGCCGCAGCCGATCGACGGGATCTGGTTATCCGGGCCGCGTCCGGTTGCGGCGATTTCCAGCATCGCGCCGACCAGTTCGCGCCGCGTATCCGCAGTCGCGGGATGCGACGGAGAGACGTCGTCCAGCCGCCCGCGATACTGCAAATCGCCATGACCGTTATAGCCGAAGAAATCGGGCGTGCAGACCGCGCCATAGGCGCGCGCGGCTGCCTGTGTTTCGTCGATCACATAGGGGAAGGTGAAACCGTGTTCCGCCGAAAATTTCTGCATATTTTCGAATGAATCCGCGGGATGCGTCACCGTATCGTTCGGCATGACGGCGATCACGCCGATCCCTGCCTCCTGCAGCGCGCGGCCATCGGCGGCAAGGCGCGGCGCGATGGCCTTGACGAACGGGCAGTGGTTGCAGATGAACATCACGACGAACCCCTTGGGCGTCTGGATGTCTTTCAGCGTGTAAACGCGCCCGTCCACGCCCTTCAGGGCGAAATCATGCGGTTTTGCGCCGAAATCGGCGCCGGGGGTCGTCTGGCGGGCCATGGATTCTTCCTTTAATTCCTGTTGTTTTAAGCCTAGAATGCCCCGAATGTTAATCAAGAGCCGATTTACGGAATGCTCCTCTATTTTCGCGACAAATTCTCGCAAGGCAAGGCACAGTTTTCCCAAGGCGAACTGAGCCTGATCCTTGGCCTGTACGGCGACCGCGTGAAAAAGGGCGAGTGGCGCGATTACGCCATCGACAGCCTGCCCGATATGGCGCTGTTTTCGATTTACCGTTCGGCCAAGGAAACGCCGCTTTACGCGATTGCGAAAATCCCGTCGCGCAGTTTCCTGAAGCCTTCCCAATACGCGGTGTATTCGGGGAACAAGACTTTGAAGCAGAGCCCTTCGCTGTCCGAAGTGCTGCAGTTTTTCGACGAGGCAAAATGACACGCGTGCTGGCCCTGATGCTGATGATCGTTTTTTGCGCGGATGCCGCGCAGGCCGCCGGCGTGCGCTATTACGAAGACCCCGTCTATAAACAGCTCGCGCCCGAAGATCCGCATCCGATGGAGGACCTCGTCAACCTCGCCGATCAGGGCGATACGCGCGCGCAGTTCATCATCGCCGACCTGTACGGCAAGGGCAAAGGCGGGCTGGCCAAAAACCAGGTGAAATCGCGCTACTGGTTCGAAACCGCCGCGCGCAAGGGTTACACCATGGCGTTCATCCGCCTGGCCGCGATGGCCAAGCGCAACAAGGATTATGTGGGCGCGTATAAATGGTATTCGCTGAGCATGGATGACGGCACCAGCCGCGAGCGCAAATGGTCGGACAAGGCGCGCGAAAAACTGGTGAAGGACGCCAAGCTGTCGAAAGACGATATCCGCAGCGCCCGCGAAGACATGAACGACTGGAAATCGAAACGCCAGCAGGCATTGGCCGAGGAGCGCGAACACGCGCAGGCCGCCCGCGAAGCCGCGAAATTGAACGACGCCGATACGCCCAAGGTTCTGGGCGGTACCGGCCAGAAACCAAGACCGCAACCGTCACAATCCACCCGTCCAAAGAAGGAGCATGGCTTCAATGAGTAAGATCAAGGTAAAAACACCCGTCGTCGAAATGAACGGCGATGAAATGACCCGCATCATCTGGGACATGATCATCGAGAAAATGATCACGCCCTATCTGGATATCGAGCTGGTTTCCTGCGACCTCAGCATCCAGAACCGCGACGCGACCGACGATAAAATCACCGTCGATGCGGCGAACGCGATCAAGAAATACGGCGTCGGCATCAAATGCGCGACCATCACCCCGGACGAGCAGCGCGTCGAGGAATTCAAGCTGAAGAAAATGTGGAAATCGCCCAACGGCACGATCCGCAACATCCTGAACGGCACCGTCTTCCGCGAGCCGATCATCTGCAAGAACGTGCCGCGCCTTGTCACGACATGGACCAAGCCGATCGTCATCGGCCGTCATGCCTTCGGCGACCAGTACCGCGCGACCGACATCAAGGTGCCCGGCAAAGGCAAGCTGACCATGACCTTCGAACCCGCCGACGGCGGCGAGAAGAAGACATGGGACGTGCATAACTTCGACGGCCCCGGCGTTGCGATGGGCATGTATAACACGACGGAATCCATCGAGGGCTTCGCCCGCGCCTGCCTGACCTATGGCCTGCAGCGCAAGATGGCCGTGTATATGTCGACCAAAAACACGATCCTGAAGGCCTATGACGGCGACTTTAAGGACATCTTCCAGCGCATCTTCGACACCGAATACAAGGCGCAGTTTGATAAAGCAGGCCTGACCTATGAACACCGCCTGATCGACGACATGGTGGCTTCCGCCATGAAATGGGAAGGCGGATTCCTGTGGGCCTGCAAAAACTACGACGGCGACGTGCAGTCGGATTCCGTTGCGCAGGGCTTCGGCTCGCTCGGCCTCATGACCTCGGTGCTGCTGACGCCCGACGGCAAGACGGTTGAAACGGAAGCCGCGCATGGCACGGTCACGCGCCATTACCGCATGCACCAGCAGGGCAAGCCCACATCCACCAACCCCATCGCATCCATCTTTGCGTGGACTCAAGGGTTGAAATATCGCGGCAAGTTCGACAACACGCCCGATGTGGTGCAATTCGCCGAAACGCTGGAACGCGTTTGCGTGGCGACCGTTGAAGCAGGCGACATGACCAAAGACCTCGCGCTGCTGATCGGCCCCGACCAGAAGCATCTCACGACCGAACAGTTCATGGACAAGCTGATCAGCAACCTGAACGTGGCGATGCGTAAAGCAGCGTAAGTTATACGCTTCAAAAAACGCCCTTTCCGTTTAACCGCGGAAAGGGCGTTTTTCGTTGCGCGCGGCGAATCATCTATGGGGCATTTATATACAGTTTATGATGAAACTGAGCATATAAATATCATTATAAAGCAGGTACTTAACATGAATGTTTTGACAGCCGCAAAACGGCATCCTACGCTGAAATTACGAACAACAGATGGAGATGTGATTGGCTTTTGATACCGCCCGCGCCCGCAGCCGCCGCGCCCCCGCAAAAGGGTTCTATTTCTCGAAGCCGCACCATCCCTTCATTCCCGTTTTCATGACCGCGCCGCAAACTGCGCGCGCCGTGCAGCAGCCCCTCCTTCTTGCGATGGTGCCGCCGCTCATGTAGCCGTTTTACACCGACCTCTTTTGGACTATGGCCTCCTTGCCCCGGTTTGTCCCTCTCGACAGGCCGGGTCTTTTTTTGTGCCGTCATAAACGCTATAAAAATGAATGGAAAAACGCCGCACATGGATCAGGGAATTCCTGAATAACCCCGTCACCTTCGTCACGCCATTCTTTACGGTGCTGGTGCTGGCAGCCAGCATGCCCGCGCATTTTCAAATGGCGGATCTTGCCAGCCATTTCATGGCGCAATATGCGGTGGGCGCGGTTGTGCTGTTCGCGATGGGGATTTTGTTCAGGTCGTCACGCTATGTGCTGGCGCTGCTTGCGCTGTTATTCTGCGTTTCAGCTTCATACCTGCTGCCCTATCTGCCGGTCACAAAACCGGCACCCGAGGGCGAGACGATGAAAATCATGCAGGTCAACGTGTTGTTCATCAACAAAAACCCCGCATTGCTGAAATCGCTGATCGAAAAGGAACAGCCCGATATCGTCGTCAGTTCCGAAACGCCGCCCGTTTTTGCCGATATGTTCGAGACGCTGAAAAACGATTACCCGTGGCAGGACCTCCACCCGCAAAAGGGCAACCCGCGCGGGCTGGGCGTTATTTCAAAACGCAAGCTCGTCCATCCCGAACGTATCCATTTCGACCACAAGGGCGTGCCGTCGCAGGTTTTCACGGTCGATCTGGGCGGGCAGGATGTCACTTTCGTTTCCATTCACCCCTTTACGCCCACCGAGAATATAGAACGCCGCGACAACGAATTCCGCCTGATTGCGGCGCGGTATAAAAAAGAACCTGTCAAAAATCTCGTCATCCTCGGCGATTTCAATGCAACGCCGTATTGTGCGGCGTATAAGCAGCTGGTAAACGCGCTTGGCCTTGCGAATGCGCGCGACGGTTTCGGCGTTTATCCCAGCTGGCCGACCTTCCTGCCCACACCGTTCCTGCGCATCCCCATCGACCATGTGCTGGTCAGCAGCACGATTGCCGTGCATAATTTCGGCACCGCAACGCAGATCGGCAGCGACCACCTGCCCACAGTCACGGAAATATCGATAAAGGCGAAATCATGACGGTTCTTGTTTTCATTGTCGCGCTGCTGCTGTTTTTCGCGAGCCTCACGCCCTATCTGCGCATATCGCGCCATGAAACCGACCTGCCCAGCCA
>JADYYV010000336.1 GCA_020853455.1 Alphaproteobacteria bacterium
CTTCCGCCGCGAAGACATGAAGCCCGGCTTCTTCGTTACCCTCACCGGTAACAAAAAAGAAGACGGCGTGACCACGCGCTCGCTCAACAAGTCGGTCTATTCGCGCCTGTCGCCCCAGACGCTGCCCGATCCCGACATCATCGACTGGCAGCACCGTATCTGCCAGATGATGGTCGGCCTGCCCGTTTCCACGCTCTACACCGCGTTCAAGGAACAAGCAGATACAGATCCCGATGCATTCGGCGAATGGCTGATGTGGCTCCGCAAGACGAAAGCGGAAACCGAAGGCGGCCAGATCCCCGAGCTGCAGGAAACGCTGCTCAAAAACTGGAAAAACGTCGTCAACTCGTCGGAAAAACTCGCGAAGTTCTACGACAAGTGGCAGCAAATGACGGATTCCGAGAAGATCACCTCGAACGGCCATGCCGACCTCGTGGAAGAAGTTGACGATGAATACTCGAAGAAAGAGGGCATCGACTTCCGCAAGATCAAGCAGCACCTGGAAGAGGCGATTCCAATCCGCCCCCGCATGCAGAAAGAAGACGCACCCCGCCCCATGAGCATGGGCAACTGGGACAAGGCGCCGAAACTGTCCGAACCGGTCGAGGAAAATCCCTCGCTCAATTTCGGCACGCGCCTGACCGAGTTCCTGGAGCGCATGGTGTACGAGAAATCGGGCGCCGTCGGCAAAAACAAGCTGTACATGAAGCTGCAAAAAGGCATGCAGGAATTCGCGCTCCGCGACATCACCCTGCAGGAAGCTGCGCGCTCCAAACAGCGTTCGGTGGAAGAAGACCTGAACATCTCCGCGTTCAATGACCGCGACCTGTCCAAACAGGCGATCATGGCGCGCAAAGTGTTCTGCGACTTCCTGCGCCAGACCAACCCGGAAATCACGGCGACCAACGATGAAATCGTCACGCCGAAGAAATTCCTGGATGCGCTGACCTATGTCTCGCAAAAAGACAGCGCGCCGACCAACGAGCTGTTCGTGACCAACCGCGATCCGGAATCGGTGTTTGCCGGCCATCCGCTCGCAGGCGCGATCATCAAGGACACGGCCGTCTATGCGCTGCAGAACAAGGACCTCGATTTCACGCTGAAAGACCTCGTGCACCACGACGATTTCATGGCATCGCTCGCCATGCCGACCGTCGGCGCGAAAAACCTCTCGGCTGTCTGGGAACAGAACATCCGCCCGCTGACCAAGGGCGCCGCGAATGACAGCGCCGCACCTGCTGCGGCTCCTGCATCCTCGGGCTCGATCCTCGACCATGACGAGGCGCTGTTCATCGCCGAAGGCAAATCGGACAAGAAGATCGCGACGACCTCCGTCCAGGTCCTCTATTCCGACGAACAGGGCGAACGCCCCGTGACGATCCATATCGTCCGCAACGAAGCGCGCAACAAGACGCTGGTCGTGTCCGAAAAGGCACCGTCCAAGCTGCTGTCCGCGTTCAAGGAAGCGGGCGTGATCCATGTGGACCGCCATGACGCAAACGCCGAGGCGAAAGTCGACGCGGCGATCACGGAACTGACCCGCGGCATGCAGCCGTCGATCAAGGACCGACTGGTCGATGCGTTCAAGTATCGCAACGACGTGGATGTCGAGCACCTGAAAGGCAAAACACCCACGCTGCCGCAACTCCTGACCGACGATAAGGTGGACATGATGTACGCCAAGTTCGTGGTCAAGAAAAACGCGGTCGGCCTGTAAGACCAGGTCATGAGCGTTCCGGCCAACGAGAGGCATGTAATGTCGACGGGATTGATGGAAGAAGTGGCGGCCGCGGTCGCCCAGCAAAAGGCGATGGAGCGGGGACCTGTGTTCCTGCCCCATGGCAGCCGCCTCTTCCATGTTCCCTCGGGCTGGGAAGCCAATATGATAAAGCACGACAAGGCTGTCACGTCGTGCGAGACGCTTCTGGAGCTGGAGGCGGGCCTTAAAAACCCTGACGTCAAGGTGATGTTCATTCCTTTGAACGCGCTGATGACCGAACAGGACATTGAAAAGGTCTGCCACCGGAACGGAGTAACCAAAACTCTCTATAAAGAGATCAAGGGGACGATATGAGCGGTGGACGTTATATCAAGCAGGCCATCATTGCGGCGCTGGTTGAACATCCCGAACAGGAAAAATACAAGACGCGCGCGTTTTCGGGCGAAAACCTGACCGCGATGATGGAGGCTATTGCCGAACAGGGCAACAAGCTGACCAAGGCGGATTTCCTCACGCCGGATGACGAAGGCAAATACATCGTCGATACGCCCGGCTTCTGGAAGAATTTCGACAAGGTGCGCGATATCGTCGCGAAATCCGGCGAAAAATTCGTCATGGAAGACTTCACCAAATACCTCGACCGCAACGAAACGCGCAACCTGCTGGATTCCGCGCGCGAACATGGCGGACTTGCGAAAATTTTCGCCGTTGAAACCTTCAGCGGCCGCTACGACGAAATGGAACGCCTGTGGTACAAGGTTCCCGTGCCGTCGCGCCGCGACCTTTTCAAGAACGACGGGCTGCTGGATCCGTCGCTGAAGCGCAGCATGCTGGCCGCCGAAGGCCGCGTGATGCCCGAAGACAATCTGGCCAAAGCCGGCCTGACGCCTGCCGATCTGCGCAACGCGTTCCAGGAACGCGGCAATTACGAAGAAGTCACGCGCAAGCTTTCCGCTGTCGGCGACTACCTGCGCAAAGATTATCTGCTGCTGCCCGACAGCTCCGGCGATACCGTGTTTTACTATCAGGGCGCATGGGACAAGTTCGACGACATCTCCCGCAACCTGAAAGCGCATGGCGAGAAATTCGAAACCGCCGATTTCGTGCGTCAGGTCGGCTTCGTCTCCAACATCCTCACGCGCGCATCCGAGCGCAAGGCGCTCTACCGCGTGTTCAATGCCGAGCATTGGGAAGGCCGCCTGGCCGATATGCAGGATCTTTGGGGACAGGTGAAAGAAGGCTGGAAAACGGCCTCCATGACCTCGAAAGATTTCGACACCTCCTATGCCGAAGCGGAAAGCAAAACCTACGCGAAAAACGTGAATTTCGCTGCGCTCTCCGGCAAGGCCGAGCTGATGAAGCCGCTCGAGGCAAATGGCCCCGCCATCCTGCCGCTCGGCCTCAAGGCATTCTGGGACAATTTCGCAACGGCGCAGGCATCGCTTGGCAATGATACGCTGACCGTGTCCGATCTCCGCCAGACCAGCGGCTATATGGGCGCATCCGTCCTGATGGGCGCGGTGAAGTTCGGCCATTTCGACAAGGTCGTGGACATTTCGCGCAAATCCGGCGAGCCACTGACGCTCGACGATTTCCTGTCGAAAGACCGTCACGGCAATTCGCTTTTGAACATTCTGGCCGAGCGTAACCAGCTCTCTCAAGTCTTCACGCCCGACCTCTGGGCCGGCCGCGTCGATGACATGAAAACGCTCTGGACGCATGTGCGCATCAACGATCGCAGCCAGGTCGATATCGCGCAGGCCGAAGTTGCCGCAAAACAGGCGACGCTGAAACTGCAGGCAAAAGACCGCTTCAAGCTCGGCGGTAAAAAGCCCGGCTTTGGCATGTAATCAAATTTCAGGGGATATGCCTCTTTGATTGGAAAAGCCGGAACCTTAAGGGTTCCGGCTTTTTTCTTTACGCGGGCGTTTTCGGCTTTGCGCCGTTGTCATCCTGCATCTTCGCCACTTGGCGCGGGCTGATGGAAATGACGGGCGGTACCTGAAAATCGGGCGCGTCGTAGCGGATTTCCTGTCCATCGACGCCGGTCACTTTGCCGCCAGCTGCCTCTACGATCGCATGGCCGGGGGCGACATCCCACCATTTGGTGCGGCCTTCGCGCTTCAGCGGATAAATGACGGAGGCATCCGCGGAATTTTCGGCGACCTGCATCGCGCGCAGGATTCCGGGTTTGTTGTCGATGCGCGCAGCATCGCCGAATTGTTTTGAAAGATAGCCTTTGACGGGCAGCATATCGGTGCTGCTTTCATTCATCAGCACGCGCACATCGTCCGTCTTCACGTTGTCCGCCTGCAGCTTGTGGCGCACACCATCGGCGTCGATTTTTTCGGCCGTTCCGGGGCCGGCCGCCACATACATTAAGTCAAAGGCGGGATGATAGATCGCCCCCAGCACAGGCTTGCCGTCGACGACCAGTGAAATGGCGACGACGAAGGCACCGGTGCGGTTGATGAATTCTTTCGTGCCGTCGATCGGGTCGACTGTCCAAAACGTGCCTTTGCTGACATCGGGGATGTCGCCGCGCTCGAATGCTTCTTCGGATACGATGGGAATGTTTGGTGTCAGCGATGCGAGCGCAGGCAGAATGATTTCTTCTGCGCATTTATCGGCATTAGTGACGGGGCTGCCGTCATTCTTGATTTCAAGTTTGGGGTCTTTTTCGCCGTTATAATACTTCATGATCTCGGCACCGGCGGCGCGGCAGATCATTTCAACGTCTGGCAGCAGTTTTTTCGGATCTAATGCCATGAGGTGTATTATATTTCCATATAATTAAAGAATGGTCAATTTCCAATAATTTCCAAAACAGCCACCAGTTTCAATTATTTAGCCAGCCATATTGACCTCTGGCATGAGGACTCATATTCTATGGTTATTACCAAAATAAAAAAACACCAAAGATCATCGAAGCACAGGGATTTCCCGCACATGAAAGCTGTTCTGAAACCGGCGCTGGAGAATCTGGACAAAGCCTTGCAGCGTCTGGAGACCGCCGTTGAAAAGCAATTCGTCCAGACCAAAAAAACCAAAGAGGAGCCGATGCTGGCCCTCGACCGCAATGAACGCGAAGTGAACAAGAAAATCGCCGCGCGCCTCGACCAGACGATCAACCGTCTGGAAACGCTGCTGATGGAGGAAGCGTAACATGGCTGAAGTGAATATCACGCTCAACGGGCGCGCCTACGAAATCGCCTGCGATCCCGGCCAGGAAGGCCGCATCGTTGATCTTGCTGCATATATCGACCAGCGCGTGCAGAAAATTGCGCGCTCCGGCGGCGCTTACAACGACTCCCACCTGCTGGCGCTGGTCGCGCTGGTGCTGGCGGATGAATTGTTCGAAGCGCGCGAGCAAACGGCCGGCGCGCCTGCCGCCGCCAAAGCGCCCGCAGCGTCGAAGGAAGACGAAGCCGCGCTTGCGAAACTGCTGGAGAACCTGTCGAAACGTATCGACGGTATTGCCCAACGGGTGCAAGCGGCCTAGATTAAGGGCGGAAGGGGCTATGGCGCGCGTAAGACAGCACTGTCCCAGAGGCCGATGCAAATCGCTAGGGGACTGCCTCTGCCTGCACTCCGGTGCAGATATGCGGTTCCCACCTGTAACCCAGGGCCTAGCGGATACCCCCCGTCGACGGCGTTTCACGGCTCCTTCCACCTTCATTTCCAACCGGAGCGCCAAGGCGTGCTGAGCAAAGACACCCTCCGGCAAAAAGCCTTCCAGAAGCGCCTGACCGTGCCGCCCGCCTATCAGGAAGAAGCGGCGCTGAAATTCAAGGACAACTTCCTCGCTAACATCGCGCTGCCGCCCAGGGGCTCGGTCATCTCCGCCTATATGCCGTTCAATGCCGAACTGAACGTGAAGCCGCTGATGACGCATCTGCTGGATGAAGGCTATATCGTCGTGATCCCGCATGTGGTCAACAACGACCGCAGCCTCGATTTCCGCACCTGGACGCCCAAAATGCCCGTCTATCGCAACCTGCACGGCATCGAGGAAGCGGATCTGCGCCATTCACAGGTGTATCTGCCCGACCTGATGATCGTGCCGCTGATCGCCTTCGACGTGAAGGGCAACCGCATGGGCTACGGATCGGGGCAGTTCGACCGCACCTTCGCCCATCTGCTGGATGTGCGCCAGCAATTCACCGCCATCGGCGTCGCTTACGAAAGCCAGCGCGAAGACGATGTGCCGGTCGATATCCATGATTACCCCCTGCACAAGATCGTGACGGAGCTGAACGTCTATAACTGCCGGGAGGCATCCGCGACATGAAAATACTTTTCCTCGGCGATATCGTGGGGCGCAACGCGCGCGATGCGGCCATCGCGCAGCTGCCGGAGCTGCGCAAGAAATATAAACTCGATGTCATCATCGTGAACGTCGAAAACGCGGCGCATGGTTTCGGCGTGACGGCGCAGATCTGCGATGATTTTTATAAAGCGGGCGCCGACTGCCTGACGACCGGAAACCATGTCTGGGACCAGCGCGAAATCCTCGCCTATATCGACCGCGACCCGAAACTCTTGCGCCCGCTGAACTATCCCGAAGGCACGCCCGGCAAGGGGTTTTATATCCTGACCACGCCCCGCGGCGAAAAGGTGCTGGTCGCCAACATGATGGCGCGGCTTTACATGGATGCGCTCGACGATCCATTCGCGGCCGCGAACAAGCTGTGCAACCTGCACCGCCTTGGCAAGGACGTGCAGGCGATCTTCATCGATTTCCACGGCGAGGCGTCGTCGGAAAAAATGGCGATGGGCAATTACCTCGACGGTCGCGCATCGTTTGTCGTCGGCACGCATACGCATGTGCCGTCGGGCGATGCGCGCATACTGCCCAAGGGCACGGGGTATATGACCGATGCCGGCATGTGCGGCGCGTATGACAGCGTGATCGGCATGGATACGCAGCTGGCCGTGAACCGCTTCGTGCGCAAAACGCCGGGAGAAAAACTCTATCCCGCCGACGGCCCCGTGACGCTGTGCGGGCTGGGGGCGACGATTGATTCAAAAACAGGATTGTGCACAAAGGTTGAACCCCTCAGAATAGGGGGCAGTCTGCAACAGGCTTTGCCGGAGGTGGCGTGATGATGGATTTTTTAGAAGATTTGCAATGGAAAAAGGCTATATCGATTGCGGTCGTGCTGGGCACGATGCTGGCGGGGTTTATCAGCACGCAAGTCATGTCGAAGGAAGACGCTTCCATGGCCTATAGCGGCAAGCTGCCCGTCGAACAGGTGACGGTGGAGTTGCAGGGCGGCGGCGTGCATGGCTTCTCGCTCGAAGTCGTCTCGAAACCGGTCGATATCCAGATGGGCCTGATGTTCCGCGAAAAGATGGGCAAGGACCAGGGCATGCTGTTTGAAATGGGCGCGCCGCAGCTGACAGCCTTCTGGATGAAAAATACGCTGATCCCGCTCGACATGTTGTTCGTCGCCGAAGACGGCACGATCATCAATATCCACCAGAACGCCGAGCCGCATTCGCTCACCCCCATCCCGTCCAATGGCGAAGTGACGGGTGTAATCGAGCTGAACGGCGGCCGCGCCAAGGCGCTGAATATCAAGGTCGGCGACCGCGTCCTGCACCCTTATTTCAAGCAAACTGTTAAGAAATAAGGCGTTTTCAGCCGTTTGACGGTGCCCGCACGCTGCCAGAGCATTGATTTCCGCCTTTTTTCACGATATAACCATGGCGAAACAACCGGCGGAGTGTAGCGCAGTCCGGTAGCGCGCCTGTTTTGGGAGCAGGATGTCGGGGGTTCGAATCCCTCCACTCCGACCACTTTTTCTGACGACGGAAGGCCAAAATGAAAGCCCGCATTTTCAAGCCCACGAAAAACGCCATGCAGTCCGGCCGCGGCAATTCCGACCAATGGCTGCTGGAATACGAGCTGGAAACGGCGCGCCGCCCCGAACCGCTGATGGGCTGGACGGCATCGGGCGATACGTTGAATTCCGTGCGCATGAAATTCGACAGCAAGGAAGCCGCCATCGCTTTCGCCGAAAACAAGGGCCTCGATTTCACGGTCACCGAAGAACACCTGCGCAAAACCACCCCGCGCACCTACCTCGACAACTTCAAATACCGCCCGTTCGAGGAAGA
>JADYYV010000337.1 GCA_020853455.1 Alphaproteobacteria bacterium
AAGTCTCAACAGCTATCTTGGGATGCTCAGGCAGGTGAACGGCTATAAAGCCAGAAAATCCTTATGCCGCCGTGTTGAAAGCCTTTTCCTTCAGGCAGACGGTGATTGCACAAAAATCCATGCTGGTGTCTATTAGCAGTCTGCTGAAAAACCCCTCGCCAAGTATGTCGATGCATGATTCTATGGTTTTGGAGGAATAAACATGCGTGGAAGTTATGAAGATCAGGGTCATATTTTTTCCTACATGACCTTGGAGGAGCGCGTGCCTGCGGAACATCCTCTGCGCCGGGTGCGGGAGCTGACGCGGGAGGTTTTCGCGGCGATGGACAGGGATTTCCGCAAGCTGTACGCGCATGAGGGTGCCAGGAACGATGAGCTGTTGCCATGGCATTGGCAGCCTCGCAACGATGCGATCAGACAGGTAGCCTGAACATGGCGGCAATAAGCCATGTATTCACCATCAGCCATGTCGCCGCAATACTCCGTGAAGACGAAGATACCTTGCAAGCATTGGCCGAGAGCATGGAGCCGGAAGATGGCTGTTTGCACATCATAGGAATCGGTGAAGGTGTCACGGCCTTCACCAAAGACGGCATCGAGAACCTGCGGGAGCTTCTTCTCGACAGCAAGGAATAAGGCTGACAGCCCGGTCAAGCCATGGTTACCGCGTGATTCACCGCATGCTGACCTTTGATCCGCCGCATGATGTGATTAGCAACTTCGTGGAAATCATGACCAGCGGATGTGCTCCCTTTTTTATCGCAGCCAGAACGTCGCGGATTTTCAGGCTTTTGAACTGGGGCTTTGTCCTGTCAAAGGGCGATTTGGGTGCGGGCTTGGAAGCATTAGCAGGAGTTTTCCTGTGCTTACGATACTCGGCTTCCGTCTGCTGCAGGCCTGCGGACAGGCATTTGCTCACTTTTGGCTCAATTGAGTGCCGTTGAAATTGGACAAGCAAAAAACACTGCAAAAGTAGCTTAAAACCCTCTATATTGCTGCTAAGGTATTGGCTTTATGCATTATTTACGGAAAATATTTTAGGCGCCGTATGCACAACGTATATACAACTGATTTTTTGACTAAATATCAGCATAAAATCAGTAGTTTAACTTTAGCCCCCAATCTCGCCGGGGTTGCAAGAGATTTAAGGATAATTATCAGCCGAAAATTTTCGACGGCGACGGCAGCTTCGGCGCCGACAGGCCGTTGTTCATCATCATGCTGTTCAGCGCGGGCTTGATGCCAAGCGCGGTCGGGCTGACATTGCCCAGCTGGCCCAGTTCCATCTTGTTGACGGGGCCTGTGAGGCCAAGCGTAAGTGTATGGGCAAGGCCAAGGCACATGTTCATCTGCATCACGTTATAGAGCAGGTTGACGACGCCCGCCGCTTTTTCGCCCACAGCGCCTTCCAGCATGGAAGCCTGTTGTTTCTGCGCGGGACGGTCGAGTTCGTTGGCCATGATGCAACCTTTTTCAAAAGCTGAAGATAAATCCCATTATATCACAATTAACGCGAATTTGGGAAATCAGCTGGTGAAAACGACAGAATACATCTTGATTTCAAGGAGATCGAGGTCGCCCATCGCCGCCACGCCGCAGATCTTTTTTTCCTCCAGCGTCTTCACGAAGGGGTGGTCGAGCGGGTATTCGAAAGTCTTGCCCTGTTTCCTGCCCGAAATCTTGCTGACGCCCGGCACGTTATACACCAGCGTCAGCAGGAAATTTTCACGGCAGAATTCGATATGCTTGATGGGATAGGGCAGCTTGTCATCGTAAGCGATGCAAGGCGTTCCATCCCGCAGCATGACGATCCCGGCGTTCATGTTTTTAATCCAGGTCGAATTTCACGCCCTGCGCCAGCGGCAATGCCGTGCCGTAGTTGGTCGTGTTGGTGGAACGGCGCATATAGGCCTTCCAGCTGTCCGATCCGCTTTCGCGCCCGCCGCCGGTTTCTTTCTCCCCGCCGAACGCGC
This sequence comes from Alphaproteobacteria bacterium, assembly GCA_020853455.1. Taxonomy (GTDB): domain Bacteria; phylum Pseudomonadota; class Alphaproteobacteria; order Micavibrionales; family UBA2020; genus JAPWJZ01. Next base: position 1,974 of record JADYYV010000337.1, read on the forward strand.
CGCCGATTTCGGCGCCGGAGGTGCCGAGGTTGACGTTGGCGATGCCGCAATCGGATCCGGCGGCCGAGGTGAACAATTCCGCTTCCCGCACATCATTCGTGAAGATGCACGACGACAGGCCCTGCGGCACGTCGTTGTGGATGGCGAGCGCCTCGTCGAACTTGCCGTAGCGCACCACATACATGATGGGCGCGAAGGTTTCGTGCTTCACGACATCCGCCTGTTTGGGCATTTCGACCACGGCGGGCGTCACGTAATAGGCGTTCGGGTATTTGTCCTGCAGCACGCGTTCGCCGCCGGTCACTTTGCCGCCTGCGGCTTTCGCTTTTTTCAGCGTGTCCTGCATCGCGTCATACGCCGCCTTGTCGATCAGCGGGCCCATCAGCGTGTCGGAATCAAGCGGGCTGCCGATTTTCGCGCCCATCGAGGCATAGGCCTTTTTCACGCGGCCCACGAATTTATCGGCGATGTCCTTGTGCACGATCAGGCGGCGCTGGCTGGTGCAGCGCTGGCCGCAGGTGCCGACCGCGCCGAACACGGTTGCCATCAGGGCAAGGTTCTGGTCGGCGCTGGGGGCCAGCACCATCGCGTTGTTGCCGCCCAGTTCAAGGATGCAGCGGCCAAAACGTGCCGCCACGCGCGGCGCCACTTCGCGGCCCATGCGGGTCGAACCGGTCGCGGAAATGACGGGGATGCGTTTATCGTCCACCAGTTTTTCGCCGATATCGCGCTCGCCGATCACCAGTTCGGATACGCCGTCGGGCACGTAATCGAGCGTCGCCGCGACTTTTTCAAACAGCGCCTGGCAGGCAAGCGCGGTGAGGGGGGTTTTTTCCGACGGCTTCCAAACAACCGTATCGCCGCAAACGACGGCCAGCGCGAAGT
>JADYYV010000338.1 GCA_020853455.1 Alphaproteobacteria bacterium
GGGCTTGCCGCCGCTGTCCTGCGCCGGTTGCGGGTGTTTGGATTTGTCTATGTCGTCCTGCCATTTGTGCAGGCGCGCGACTTCCGGGCCTTCAAGCCGCAGTGTCGCGCCCATCGTGCCGCTGGTGTGGCGCACGGGGCGGAAGCCGTTTTTGACAAGCTCGTTTTCCAGCGTCAGAACCTGTGCCTCCCGCATATCGCCCAGCGCGAGGCGAATGATGGGGGCGCCGGTATCCGCCCTGGTCGCGGCATGCCACTGGCTGCGGTCCGAAATGATGTCCATGGGGCCGGGCGGTTTCGGCGGCTGTGCCGGCACGTTGATGCCCTCCACATGCTGCGGCGCTGAATCGCCGTAATGCCGGTAAAGCTGCGCTGCATGGCTGTTGTCATTTTTGAACGCCTGCAGCAGCTGTGCTTGCTGTTCCTTGGGCACGAACAGGTATATCTTGCCGGGATTTCGGGCGCTTTCGCGGATCTGCGCCGCGACGCCGTTGCGTTGCAGCGTGTCCTTTAAGGTGTCGAGTTCCTGTTTGGAAAAGGCGCCGGGCTTCGTGCGATAGGCCTCCGTCATGCCGGGCAGTACGGCGGATTCGTAATTTGCGGGATCGGCCATCTTCACGAAGCTGCGGACATCCATGTAAACTTTGGCATTGTCGCCGGTCTTGCGAAAGGCGTCGCCTGCAAGGCTCTGGTCCTTCGCCAGTGTTTCCCTGATTTTTTCGGCATTTTCCGGCGTCACATATAAGTAATGTTTTCCGGGCGCGCTTACGCTTTCGCGCACCATCGATTTCAGGCCGTTGCGCTCCAGCGTTTCCTGCAGCGTTTTCAATTCCGGTTCTGTGAACATGCCGGGGGTGGTGCGGTATGCGGGCGTCATGCCGCCGCCATCCAGCCCGACGCTGACATGCTGGAAATTCTGCTGGTCCGCCGCCTTCAGGAAGGTTTCCACGTCAAGGCCGCGGCAGAAACTGTCGGCGCCGCAGGCCTTCAAATTCGTCAGGTGATTGACGCGCGCCTGCAAAGCCTGCCGGATGTCCTCCGTCGTCGTGCCGTTCACGTTGCTGGCAAAATCATAGAGGCCTTCCGACAACGCGGAATCTTTAAGGATATCGGCCGCCATGATGCGCTGGCCGCGCGTGGTGCAGTTTCCCTTGCGCTGGCCGTATTCCAGCTCGGCGCGGATGGGCGGGTTTTTCAGCATGCCGTCGATGGCGTTCTTGGCGGCTGTATATGCGGGGCTGTTCGGGTCTATGTCTTTTTTGGTCAGCTCTGTTTCCAGCAACTGGCGGATATCGGTGCCGGGCTTGAGGGCAAATTCCTGCACGGCCTGAATGACGGGCCGATCGCCTTTCCAGTCGATGACCTTGGATTCGTGCCCTGCATCGTACCGTGTATAGGTATGGCCGCCGTCGGGCTGTTTCGTGATTTTTACGATATTGAAATGCCTGGCGTGGCCGGACAGCATGTAGATCGAGCCTTTGCTGTCCAGTTCCTGAATCTTCATGTTGCAAAAGCGCGCGGCGGTGTAGGCGTCGGGCTTGCGGCCGAGCATGCGTTCTTCGTCCTGCAGTCCGCCCAGTACTTTCGAGACTTTTTCAAGCCCCTCGCGCTGTTCTGCCGTCACATTCCCGATCAGCGCATAGGCATTGATGATCTGCTGGTAACCCTGCACGGCCTTGTCGGCGTAATACCCCTGCATCAGGTCCATTTTCGGGGTCATCATCGTGCCCATCTCGAGATTGCGGACGCGCGCGATCTCGGCCGCATGGGCATTCCAGTTGTTCAGGATCCGCTGGGCCTGTTCTAATTCCTGATCTATGGTTTGCTCGGGCATCAAGGCACCGGAAATACAGGTAAATATATGAGTTACCTGTATTTTGCCGGAATCCCCTTAAATAACCGTAAATTGGGGTATCCGGATGCCTGTTATGCCGCGATTTTCGGCGCTTTCGGTTTTGGCATCACCACGACGCTTTCGCTGGCGTAAAGCGTGAAATGCGACCCGCCGCCGATGGTGCGCAGACCCGGATGACCGTGCGGGCCGAAGGGGGAGCGGTCTTTCGGCCCTTCGTTGACGGTCAGCGATGTGGCGCGCACGCCTGCAGCATATTTTTCGACCTCCGCCGCATCGCCGGAGAAAATAGCGCCGGCGAGGCCATGCGTGTCGTGCTTTTGCGTGAAGGCAATCGCGGCATCGAGGTTGGTCACGCGCGGCACGACATGGATCAGCGGGCCGAAGATTTCTTCGCCCATCAGTTTTTTCAGGCGTTCGGCGTTTTCCGGCTTGCTGGTATCGGCCTTCGCCCAGTCGATGACGACGGGAGTGACCCAGAAGGAGTTTTCGTTCAGCGATTGCGGCACGGCATTGCTGCTGACCTTTGCGCCGCCATAAACTGTCGCGCCAAGTTCATTGGCCAGCGCAATCGCCTCGTCCATTTTCTGGTGCGCGCCGCGATCGACGAGCGGGCCCATCTTTGTTCCTTTGGAGAACGGGTTGCCGATATGATGGTCGCCATCGGCGACCAGTTTGCCGAGCGCGGTCACGACATCTTCCGCGCCGCTTTGAACGCAGAGCATCCGGGGTGCGGTGCAGCGCTGGCCGGTCGCGGGCGCAAATCCCGCATAGATCGTCGCCGCCACATCCTGCGCGCTCATGTCCTTCAGCGCCGATTCCATCACGGCGACCACGTTCGACCCGCCCATTTCAAGGATGGTCGGTTTCGTGCCGCGCGATTTGCTGATGATATTGCCGGTCACATCGCCGCCGACGAAATGCACAAGATCCGCCTCGGCGGTCAGGTTGCGGTTGACGCCGACGCTGGACTGCACAAGGCCGCGCGCGGTTGCCGCAAACGCGCCCGCCCAGGGCTTGCCGGCTGCTGCCGCTGTCGCCGCAAATTCCTGCACCGCTTCATCCACCGCCGTCATAAGCGGGAATACCCAGTTGGGCGCCTTCAGGGGGGCTGAAACGACAACGCCGTTACCGGCCGCCAGCGCGCCGACGATGCCGCCGATCGCGAGCGCATAGGGATAGTTATACGCGCCAATGATCTGCGCGACGCCAAGGGGGCGCGACACCGTGCGGCTTTCGCCTGCGGTTTTTGCGCCGATCTGCGTTTCGGCGTTTTTATAGGCGAAGTCGAACCATTCAGCGCCCTTGGCCATTTCCTTGACCGATAATTCGGCGGGCTTGCCGGTATCGGCGGTGATGACCATGCCGATATCCTGTTCATGCGCCTTCACCTTTGCCTCCAGCACTTTCAGGAAGTCGAGGCGTTCTTCGACGCTCAAACGACCGAACACCGCGCTTGCCGCGCGGCCGTCATCCAGCAGCGCCTTTGCCTGCAAATCA
>JADYYV010000339.1 GCA_020853455.1 Alphaproteobacteria bacterium
AGCGGCGGCCAGCCATACGGATAGTCCCATTGGCTGCCGCTTTGTTCTGTCGATGTCATGATGCCATGCGGCGTTTCCAGCAACGCCAGCGCGGCCTCCGCCGCAGCTTTCGCCGCACCCGCATCGCCGTCATACAGCCCCGCCCAATGCGCGTGGAAAAACGTGGCGAAGGGTTTCATGTTGCGGATTTTTCGCGCCGTATCGTAATCGTGATAAATGCCGGTCGCGGGATCGGTCATTACCTGCATCGCCGATTTGCGCTGCGCCTGTTTTGCGCGCCATACTGCGCCATCTTGGCCAAGCGTAGTGGCGATTTGCGCCAGATCGCTTTCCATCTTGTACAGCAGCGCGTTCAGGCAGGCGGGGGCGTGGAACAAACATTCCAATGCGCCATAGCCCCAATGCCCCGTGGGGTCAAAGCCCGATGCCCGCATCGCGCGGTCGGCGCGGTAATACAGCGGCGTTAATGCGCTGTCCTTGTAAAACCGCTCGTCCGGATGCTGTTTGAAATGATCGACGGCATGTTCGTAATGCCCCGGCTCGCCCAGCAATACTTCGGCGGCAATCCCGTCGCCGTCATCCCAATAGCGCGCAAGGCCGGTATCGCCTGCCTGACGCTCCGGCGCTGTCCAGTAGCCGTGATAGGCAACAAGGTCGGCATATGCGGCTGCCAGCCATGTTTTCGCATCGGCGTAAATCCCGTCAGGGTCAAATGCGCGCCAGTCGCGTTCTTGCGCCGCCTGCCATATGCGCAAGACCATCGCGGCAATCAGCGGCGGTTGCGAGCGTGACAGGTAATAGGTGCGGTTCGCGTTCAAAACCTTGCCATAGGCGCGGATCTGGTAGAGCTGGTTATCCGCCTGTTCGCGCATCAGGCGCGGATGGCTGTCGGCCCATGCGAAAACGGGGAAAGCGGAATCCCAGCCATACATTTCATTGAACCGCCCGCCCGGCACGACATAAGGGTAGGGCAGGTACAGCAACCCATGCACGGCATCCGGCTTTTGAAACCGCGTCATATCACCCAGCGGCAATACGCGCACGCTGCTCCCCGAGCGCGCCTTCGCCTGCTCGATATCGGCACCGACCGCATAGACAACAGGCGTTGTGCCCGTCATTTTGGGGTCCGGCGCGCTGTCGGCAAGGCTTTGGCGCAACAACAGCTCTGGCGTGGCGTCGATCACCTGCTGGAAGTTCAAGGTCAGGCAGCCTTCCTTGCAAAGAAACCGCCGAATGCGGGCAGCTCCAGCGACTGGCCGTTCGCGCTCGCCTGTAATCCGTGGCCGGCCAGCGGCGTCCAGCCGCTTTGCAGCGCGACGGTGACGGGCGCGGGCTTCAGGTTAAAGGCGCAGAACAGCGTTTCGCCGTCCAGCCTGCGCGTAAATGCAACCACATTTTCATCGAGGCTTTCAAACGCCAGTTCGCCACGCAGCAGCGCCGGATGCGATTTGCGCCATTTCAGGAATTGCTTGGTGAAATTCAGCATCGAAGCGGGGTCTTTTTCCTGCGCCGCGACGCTTGCCGCCGCGTGTTCGGCGGGCACGGGCAGCCAGCCTTCGTTCGCGGACGTAAATCCGCCATTCTTTTTCGCGCCGTCCCACGGCATGGGCGTGCGGCAGCCGTCGCGGCCGGTGCCGGTCGAGCCGATGCCGGGGTCCTGCCGTTTTTCGGGCGGAATAACCGCTTCGGTCAGGCCCAGTTCTTCGCCCTGATAAACGAAAGAAGACCCGCGCAATGAACTCAGCATCGCCAGCAGCATTTTTGTCTGCCGCAGATCGGGCTTGTCATCGACCGCCCAGCGGGTGGCCACGCGGATGCTGTCATGGTTCGACAGCGCCCAGGACGGCCATGAATCATGCGGCGTCGCAAAGAATTCCTCCACCTTGCGGCGCAGGTATGATGCCGAATATTCATGCACCAGCAGCGAAAAGTCATAGGCCGTATGCAGCATTTCGGGGCCGTTGGTATAGGAAATGGTGGTTTCCACGGTCTTGTCGTCGTTCACCTCCGCCACCAGCATGCAGTCCTTGTACTGGTCGGTCAGCGCGCGGAATTTTTTCAGGAAGGGGATCATTTCCGGCTGCGTTTTATCGTAGGTGTGCCATTGCATCGAATAGGGGTGAATGACTGTTTTGCCATCCGATTTTGGCACGGGGCGCGGCGGGTTGTCGCGAAGGAGCGCGTCATGGATGCAATGCGGCAGCGCGTCCATGCGGAAACCGTCCACGCCGCGGTCCAGCCACCATTTCGCGGTCGCCAGCAATTCTTCCTGCACCACGGGGTTGCGGATATTCAGGTCGGGCTGTTCCTTTAAAAACTGGTGATAGAAATACTGGCCGCGCTCGGGGTCAAACGTCCATGATGATCCGCCAAAAACGGACAGCCAGTTATTGGGCGGCGATCCGTCGGGCTTGGGGTCGGCCCAGACATACCAGTCGGCGTATTTGTTGGTCTTGTCCTTGCGGCTTTCGATGAACCACGCGTGCTGATCGGATGAATGGTTCAGCACGATGTCGATGACGAGCTTGAGGCCGCGCTTGTGCATTTCCGCGATCATTTCGTCGCAATCGGCAAGCGTGCCGAAGATGGGATCGACGCCTTTATAATCGGCGACGTCATACCCGAAATCCGCCATCGGCGAGGTGAAGAAGGGCGACAGCCACACGCCGTCCACGCCCAGCGACGCGATGTAGTCCAGCTTGGCCGTGATGCCCTTCAGGTCGCCGATGCCATCGCCGTTGCTGTCGAAAAAGCTGCGCGGATAGACCTGATAGATCACCGCGCCCCGCCACCATTCCTGTCCTTTAGCCATCATTCCACTCCATGTTGCAGCGCAATAAAATTACAAAAAAATGTTTCAAATTTAATGGCTTGGCCTGAATCTATTCAAAAGTATTGATATTGAAGGTATATTTAGTATTATATTGCATCAATTGCATAATCAAGGTAATTAAATTGCGAGCCAACCGCATATATTATGTACCTCCGCGCCTTGTGGGGTCGATCGCCGACTGGTCCGGAAAAGACGCGCCGGACGGGGCATCGTGGCTTGTCGACCATGCGAAAAGCATGAACTTCAATTCCATCTGGCTCAGCCCGTTTTTCGAAACCACACAGCTGAAGGCCGCCGTTCCCGAAGGCCATCCTGCGGACAATAGCCTATACGCCACGCGCAATCACGGGGTTTTTGACCCGGAATTCAGCGCCACCAAAATCGCGGGCGCGCGGGCGGGTGAAACGCCCGAAACCCTTGCCGCCATCGACGCGCTGGACAGCGCGCACCTGAAACACTTCACCGCAGCGGCAGACAAAGCGGGCATCCGCGTCATGGCCGATCTGGTGTTCAACCAGTTCGCGGCCGACCACCCGCTGGTGCAGGATGAAAACGCGAAGCTGGCCGCTATCCTGAAAACCCTGCCGACAGGAGAAAAGCCCGCGCTGATCACCGCCGAAACCACCACGCTGACCGGCGGCAAGGACACCGAAGTGGTGGGGATTTCCTACAAGGAAAACGGCGTACAGAAAGAATTCCATTTCAAATTCGCGCGCGACGAAGACCTGAATTGCCTCGACTGGCGGCTGGTCAAGGGGAATGAAACCGCGCAGATCAATTTCGCCTCGCCCGCCGCGCGTGAATTCTTCATCGACGGCACCGACGGCAAGCCCGGATATTTGAAGGGCGTGGTGGACTGGTATCTCGATCACGGCTTCAAGGATTTCCGCTGCGACATCGCCTACCGCCTGCCAGCCGACTGGTGGCAGGAACTGATCACCCATGCGCGCGGCCGCCTGCCCGATGCGGGATTTATGGCGGAAACGCTGGGCGCGCCCGATGCGGCGATGAAGAAAATGACGCAGATCAAAACCGCCGATGCGAATGGCGGTGAACGCCCCGGCTTCGACCTTGGCATGGTCAGCAATTACTGGTGGAATTTCACCGACGACTGGCTGCCGCTGGGCGAGGCCGCGCGCCTGCGCGACATGGCGAAATTCGGCGGCGCCGCATCGCCCGACAACCACGATACGCCCGAAACGCTGGCCGGCCAGTTCCAGAAGGCCTGCAAGGGCAAGGATAAATGCGATGAAAACGTGGCGGCAATCGCCGTGCGCAATTATGCCGTATCCGCATTCATCGCGAACGCCGTCTATATGCAGATGGGTTACGAATATAACAAAGAAAAACAGAACGGCGTTTTCAAGGACCAAGTGACGACCCAAGACTGGGCCGACCTCGCCGTTCGCGCCGATGATCCCGCGCATCCGCTGAATATCGCCGCGCGCATCAAGGGCATCAATGACCTGAAAGAAAGCCTTGGCGTCGAAAACGCGATTGCGCGTGTGAAGGAACATACCGCGATGCAGGACGGCCGCCTGATCAAGATTGCGGTCGAATTCCAGGACGCCGATACCGGCAAAAAAACCGCCGATGTCGTGATGATCCTGAACAGGAAACCCGAAAACGGCAGCGTGACCGTTCTGGACAGCGCGCTGCGCGACCTTGAAACCGGCCCGCTGAAACGCCTCGATTCATCGGGTGAAACGGCGGTATCGGTGCGCGATGTCGTGATCTACCACACGCCCGTCAGCGACGCGGTCGCGCCGAAGGCCGCATCCGTGCCGTCGCCGCGCAGCTTCAAACCGGCTGCTTAAAAAAAACGCCACCCCGCCGAAGGGCGGGGTCTGGTAGCGCGTCCGCGCGTCGCATGATTCATATATGCGGCAGACGCCGCATGGCCGGACCCCGCCCTTCGGCGGGGTGGTGATGGAGTTGGATTTACGCCGCCTTCTTCATATACGCATCCAGTTTCCCCAGCAGAACATCCTTGGCCGCTTTGTCGAGGAAGCTCGCATGGATGCTGTTGCGCGAAATCGTCAGCAGGTCGGATTTATCAAGATGCAGGCTGTCGGTCACGGCCTTGAAGTTTTCGTTCATATAGCCGCCGAAATAGGCCGGGTCGTCGGAATTGATCGTCGCCTTCAGGCCCAGATTCAGCATGCGCTTCAGCGGGTGGTCTTTCATATCCTTTACGACGCACAGCTTCAGGTTCGACAGCGGGCAGACGGTCAGCGCCGTGCCGTCCTTCACCAGGCGCGCGACCAGTTTTTCATCCTCCAGCGACCGGTTGCCGTGGTCGATGCGGTCGACCTTCAGCATGTCGATCGCTTCCCACACATATTCGGGCGGGCCTTCTTCGCCGGCATGCGCCATGATCAGGAAGCCTTCTTTTTTCGCCTCCGCAAACACGTTCCTGAATTTCGACGGCGGATGGCCTTTTTCCGAACTGTCGAGGCCGACGCCCAGAATGCGGTGCTTGTACGGGATCGCGCTTTCCAGCGTTTCAAACGCCGCATCTTCGCTGAGATGCCGCAGGAAGCACATGATCAGGAAGGACGACACGCCCAGTTTTTTGCGCCCGTCATCGAGCGCGCGGGTAATGCCGTCCAGCACGGTTTCAAACGCGACGCCGCGTTCGGTATGGCCCTGCGGGTCGAAGAAAATTTCCACATGCATGACGTTCTGCTTCGCCACGCGTTCCAGATACGCCCAGGTCAGGTCGTAGAAATCCTGTTCGGTCTGCAGCACGTTCATGCCCTGATAATAGATGTCCAGAAAATCCTGCAGGTTTGAAAAGTCATAGGCCTTGCGCACTTCCTCGACCGATTTAAAGGGGATTTCGATTTTGTTGCGCTGGGCGAGCGCGAACATCAGTTCGGGCTCCAGGCTGCCTTCGATATGCAGGTGCAGTTCCACTTTCGGCAGGCCTTCGATGAATGTGTCCACGACTGAAATTCCTTTCAAAACAAACGGCTTA
>JADYYV010000340.1 GCA_020853455.1 Alphaproteobacteria bacterium
GACCAGCAGCGCCTTCAGCGGCACATCGGGGTCGCCATGCGGGGGCGGCAGGCGTTTGACGACCGCTTCCAGCAAATCGTCGATGCCGATGCCGGATTTGGCGGAGGTCAGCACGGCGTCGGATGCGTCGATGCCGATCACATCCTCGATCTGCGTGCGCACGCGCTCCGGCTCCGCAGCCGGCAGGTCGATTTTATTGATAACAGGAATGATTTCGAGGTTGTTGTCGATCGCCTGATAGACGTTGGCGAGCGTCTGCGCCTCCACGCCCTGCGACGCATCCACCACCAGCAGCGCGCCTTCGCAGGCGGCCAATGACCGCGACACTTCATACGCGAAATCGACGTGGCCGGGCGTGTCCATCAGGTTCAGCTGATACGTCTCGCCGTCCTTCGCCTTGTACATCAGGCGCACGGTCTGCGCCTTGATGGTGATCCCGCGTTCGCGTTCGATCTCCATGTTGTCGAGGATCTGTTCCTTCATCTCGCGCGCTTCCAACCCGCCGCAGCGCTGGATGATGCGGTCGGCAAGGGTTGACTTGCCGTGGTCGATATGGGCAATAATCGAGAAGTTCCGGATGTGCTTATGTTCTGTCATAATTCTTTCGTCTTTTCGGTCGATGGCGCAGAATAAAGCCTTGTTTTGATTGGTGCAATGATGAAATCCCGCTTCTTCCCTGCTGTTTTTATTTTCCTTATTACTGTTTTATACCTCGGTATAGCGGGAACAGCGCGTGCGGAAGAAGCCCTGCCGGAAAAAATCCAGCGCAACTGGGCGGCACCCGACTGCGGCAAATACGAGGAAGCCCTTGTGTTGAGCCGTTTTTTTTACTTCCGTTCCACAAAAAAGGACATGACCCTGCTGCCGGCCGAGCTGGACGGCAAGATGGGGGACTACTGGCATCTGAAACTGGGCAACGACATCGCCCCCGTGCGGCTGGAGGAAGACGGCGTGCTGAAAATCGGCGCGCCCGCCGCCAGCAGCAAGAAATCCCAGAAATGGGACGGCCTCACCCTCGACAGCACCGAAGAATATATGGGCTGTTCCAGCACGCCCAAACTGGTGCCGAAGCTGATGGTGCGGCTGATGCGCTATATCGACCGCGTGAAGCTGCAATGCACGGTATCCGTCACCAACGAATGCGCGGGCGTGCTGTTCAAGATGGCGGATGAAGACAGCAACAAGAAACTGGTGAAGAAAGAAATCCAGCGCGCGGTCGCCTCCACCATCATCTTCGCCGAACTCGCCGAGAAGCAGACAGTGACCGATAAACAATCCCTCGACCTCATCAAGAAATCACAGGCCGATGGCGGCGCGATTGCGGATGAACTCTTGAAGACCTACGACAAAGACAATTCCAAAAGCCTCGACTACAACGAACTCATGGAAAACTTCCACGCCCCCGCCCTGCCTATTGTGAAGGAAACGCTGGTGAAGGCAGGCACGATTTTGCCGTCGTTCAAGGTGATTGCGATGGGGTTGGATTGATGAAGTACTTTTGGACTACAGTAGGTCTCAGCATAGGAACAACTTCACAGGCGTACGGACAGGCAACCACAGTCATAGACACTGGCGCAGATTACTTTCACTCCACCAGCACAAATCTCTTTTGGCCAATCCTGTTTTTAATTTATTCGATTTGCTGCGTATTGATGTATTTTCAAAAAAAGAAAAAACAGGCTCAACAAACTATAATTATTAATCTTTCGAAATATAAAGTCTTAGCGTTAGTTTTTGCTGCGCTATCATTGATAATATTTGCCTCTAACTCGCAGAAATGCCTAGCGACCATTCGCGAAAAACCAACTTATTGCCTACAGCCAAACAATCCATTCAAATATTATTTGATGACGATGGGCCGAAAATAACAACCTACATCATCCTCGTGATGGGTGGATGACGGTGTTGACGTGGAGTGACGACAGTTGAATTGTCACACTGGCGAAAGCCGTGATGACATTTCCAATTCCATTGATTTTGATTTCAGAACCATTCAACGATCCACCCAGCTTCTGCAAAAAAGCGTTGAAGTGCTTCCATATCCTCGACCCAGCTGTCGAATCCGTTCAACATATCAGGTGCGGCGGCGGTCAGGATCAGAAAACCTCCCGTATTCTCTCTATCATCAACTACCTTGATATAGCTGCCTACATCGTCATGCGCTACAATCTTGCCTACATTGCCGATTTTGATTTCCATTACTGGCTCCTAGTCAAAAAGGTGCCCCAGGAGCATGGCTGCCCAAGTTAGTATTTTGCGCCCCAGCCGCACGCTTCAACCGGTCGTTGATTGCGATGCCCAATCCCGTCTGCGGAATGTCCATCACGGCGATGCCGGAAAACCCGCCGGCGTCCAGCTGGTGGAGCATCGAAAACAGATTTGCGGCGGCGGTGGTGAGGTCGCCGGTTTCGCTGAGGTTCATCAGCGCGCCTGCGGGCAGGTCGCGGGCGGAACCGCCTCCTTTGATGCCCATGAATTTGATGGAGCCGAAGGCGAGCAGCGCTTCGCCGGGCGCGACATCGACAGCCTTGAGGCGCAAGGGCGTTTTGGGCGCGTAATGTTTCAGCAACTGGCCGGGGGATTTGGGCGCGTCGGTCACAGCCTCGAATTCTACCTCGATCTTTTCACCCAGCGCCATTTCGATGTCTTCGCGCGTGATGCCGCCGGGGCGGAGCATGACGGGGGTTTCGCCCGTCAAATCCAGCACGGTTGATTCCAATCCCACAGCCGCCTTGCCGCCCGCCAAAATCAATCCGGCGCGGTCGCCCAAGCTTTGCGCCACATGCTGCGGCGTGGTGGGGCTTAAACTGCCCGACGCATTCGCGCTGGGCGCGGCGATGGGGCGGCCGAGCGCGGCGATCAATGCGCGGGCGACGGGATGCACCGGCGCGCGCACGGCTTGTGACGGCAGGCCCGCGCTGGTCAGCAGCGAGAGTTTCGCATCGGCGCGGCGCGGCAAAATCAATGTCAGCGGCCCCGGCCAGAAAATACTGGCAAGCAGCGCGGCGCGGGCGTTGAAGGTGACGAACTGTTCGGCCTCCGCCTTGTCGTTCACATGGATGATGACGGGGTTGAAACTGGGGCGGCCCTTGGCCTCGAATATCTTCGCAACCGCCGCATCATTCGTCGCATCCGCGCCAAGGCCATAAACCGTTTCGGTCGGCAGCGCGACGAGTTCGCCGGCGCGCAGGCGGTCGGCGGCGCGTTTTATATTTTCTTCGGTGGCGTTGAGGATTTCAGGCATAGCTGGATAGTACCCTCACCCTAGCCCTCTCCCAGAGGGAGAGGGGACTGGAGACTTTTGCTGACGCAAAAGAAACAAGATTTTTTATCTTGTTGCGAAGCAACCCAAGAATCCCCTCTCCCTCTGGGAGAGGGTTAGGGTGAGGGTACTTCGCCGCGCAAAACATCACGCCGCATCCGCCACATGGTTGAGCTTGCCGCCCACCATCGGTTGCGGCACGCCGGTTGTTTTGGGGAAGCTGATGGGCAGGCCGCGATAGCTGCGGACGGCCATATAAGCAAACGCCTCCGCCTCGATCGCGTCGCCATTAAGCCCGATATCGTCGATGGAGATCACGGGAACGCCAAGGCGTTCGCGCAGCATTTTCATGATGGTGGCGTTCAAACGCCCGCCGCCCGCGACAATCCATTCCTTGGGCTTTTCGGGCAGGAAGAACAGGCCGTTTTCGACCGCACCCGCCGTATAGGCGGCGAGTGTCGCCGCGCCGTCCTCGACCGATAAATCTTTCCATGCGGAAGACACCAGATCGTTGCGGTCGAGCGATTTGGGCGGTTTTTCGCAGAAGAATTTATGGTTCAGCAATTCGCGCAAAACGGTTTCGTTGACCTTGCCGCGCGCGGCGGTTGCGCCGTTTTCATCGTGCTTCTGCCCGGTTTTTTGCAGCATCCAGTCGTCGATGAGCGCATTGCCGGGGCCGGTATCGAAGGCGATGACTTCCGCGCCGACATAGGTGACGTTGGCGACGCCGCCGATATTCAAAAACGCGAGCGGCTCTGTTCGGCCCGCTGCAATCGCCTGATGGTAAACAGGCACCAGCGGCGCGCCCTGCCCGCCCGCCAGCACATCGGCAGTGCGGAAATCGTTCACGACGGGAATCCCCGTCAGCTGTGCCAGCAGCGCGCCGTCGCCCAGCTGGCAGGTCCATTTCTGTGCGGGATCATGCGCGATGGTCTGGCCATGAAAACCGATCAGGTTGATGTCGGCCGGTTTCAGGCTCAACTGCGCCAGCAAGGCCTTAACGACATTCGCCTGCGCAACCGTAATCTCCCGCTCCAGGTCGCGGGTCGCCGCCAGTTTGTCTTTGGTGATGTTCAGCACGGCGCGGATTTTCCGGCGCAGCGCGTCGTCATAGGGAACGGTCAGGAAGCCGAGGCGTGCGATATGCCGCTCGCCATCCGTTTCGATCAGGGCGGCGTCGATGCCGTCCAGTGAAGTGCCGCTCATGAGGCCGATAACATGAAATTTTTTCATGCTTCAAGAATGCCCCTGCAAAAACGTGCTGTAAACGATTATTTAACCGCGCAAAATCAGAAACGGCGGCGGTATCCGCCGGGGCGGGAAGAACGCGGTTCTTCGGGTGCGGGGGCCGGCGACGCGCCGCCGCCGAATGCCTTGGAAACCTTCTCGATTTCCTTTGCCAGATCGCAATAGGCCTTGCCCTGTTCGGCAATCGCGCCGCTGCCGGGCCGGCCGGGGAAATAATCGCTCATGTCCTCGCGCACCTGCGCCGCCGATTTCAGCTTGCCGGACAGGTTGTCCAGCTGGTCGGTGGTGAAATGCGACGGGATGGTCGCATCCGTCAGGTTCGCCACGAACGCATCGCCCAGCTTCACCAGCACGCGGGTCGTGTTTTCCAGCGTATAAACGCCGTCAGCCGACTTGAAATCCTGCCGCATAAACGTATCGAACACGCCAGCCATGCTTTCCAGCAGCTCCGCCCGTTCCAGCGCCGTGCGCGCGACGCTGCGCATCATGTACCCGAATTCGCGCGCCAGTTTCTCCCCCGCCGCGATAA
>JADYYV010000341.1 GCA_020853455.1 Alphaproteobacteria bacterium
CGCGCCACGCCCTTATTTATCTAAGGTATAACGAAAGGGCGTTTTCCATGGCCACATTACCCATTTACGTTGTCCCGCATCCCGTGCTGAAGCGCGTGGCCGACCCTGTCAGCAACATCACCGACGACCACCGCAAGCTGGTCGAGAATATGCTGGATACCATGTATGCCGCCCCCGGTATTGGTTTGGCCGCGCCGCAGATCGGCCAGTCCATGCGCATCCTTGTGCTGGATGTCGACCAGCCGCGCGCCGAGAACGAAGACGAGGAACTGCCCGTTGAAAAACGCCGCGGCAAGCCGCAGGTTTTCATCAACCCCGAATTGCTGTGGTCGTCCGAAGAAATGAACGTCTATGACGAAGGCTGCCTGTCCATCCCCGGCCAGTATGCCGAAGTGGAGCGCCCGAAAATCGTGCGCGTGAAGGCGCTCGACCAGAACGGCAAGCAATTCGAAGTGGAAGCCGACGGATTGTTCGCCACCTGCCTGCAGCATGAAATCGACCACCTGAACGGCGTGCTGTTCACCGACCACCTGTCCTCGCTGAAACGCGACATGGTGATGCGCAAACTGAAAAAATTCACCAAGGAAAATCTGGAAGAACTCCAGAAGACGCATGTCCTCTGATAAAAAGATACTCATATCAAAATTCAGCGACAAGCTAATCTACGCTTTGGGCGCAGCTAATGAAGGCTCTGCTGTAGCTGGGATATTAACCTCGATAGTATTCGCGGCTTTTTCAGCAACCGCCGTATTTTCCGCTGGCGGAGGGCTCGCCGCACTTAAAAACTTGATTTATGGCCTATATTTTCCAGGCATTGTTATTACTGCACACTGTTTTGTTTTCTGCTATCTGCCAAACTTTTTAGGCATGTATTTAATGATAGGCTACCGTACAAAAAAGCAAAATTTTTTGCGCGGCCATCTTTTCATGTTTTATTTTTTAGGCGTTCTATATGGTATTTTTGTTTTAGCGGCGAGCGCACTTCTCATGAGCTTTTTCTTAAAGGGAATATTCATTTTTTTAGACATGCACATAGCAGAGTTAGTGCTCTCTGCAATTTTTTCCGGCATACTGAATTTACGGCTAGCAACAACGACAGCCGAAAAATTTGAAATAAAAGCTATAAGCGGCCATGCAAATGACCAATAAACTCCGCATCGCTTTCATGGGCACGCCCGATTTCGCCGTTGCGGCGCTGAACGCGCTACATGAAGCGGGGCATGATATTGTGGCGGTGTATTCTCAGCCGCCGCGACCGGCGGGGCGTGGGCATAAGTTGCAGCCCTCTGCCGTGCAGAAACGCGCGGAAGAATTGGGGCTGCCGGTGCGGCACCCGAAAAGCCTTAAGAAAGATGCGGCGGCGCGGGCGGAATTTGCGGCGTTGAACCTTGATATCGCGGTTGTCGCGGCCTACGGGTTGATACTGCCGAAAGAAACTTTGGATGCGCCGAAACATGGCTGCCTGAATATACATGCGTCGCTGCTGCCGCGCTGGCGCGGGGCGGCGCCGATCCAGCGCGCAATCATGGCGGGCGATGCGGCATCCGGCATCTGCATCATGCAGATGGAGGAAGGTCTGGATACCGGTCCCGTGCTGATGCGCGGTGTTGTGCCGATCACGAATACGACCACCGCGCAATCGCTGCATGACGCGCTGGCGAAACAGGGCGGCGAATTGATCGTCGATACGCTGGAACAGATTGCGGCGGGAACACCGCCAAAGGCGCAAACGCAGCCGGAAGACGGCGTCACCTATGCCCATATGCTGAGCAAGGATGACGGCCGCATCGACTGGACGAAACCGGCGGCGGAGATTGAACGCCAGATGCGCGCCCTGACCCCTTGGCCGGGTGTCTGGTGTATGCAGGGCGAACACCGGCTGAAGGTGCTGGCGGCGGAAGTGGCCGAGGGCAAGGGCAAGCCCGGCGAAATTCTGGACCGTCATCTGATTATCGCCTGCGGCGACGGTGCGCTGAAGCTGACGAAAATCCAGCCGCAGGACAGGAAGCCGATGGACGGGCTGTCATTCATGAACGGCACGCACCTGAATATCGGCGACGTGCTGACATGACGCAGCGCTGGAAACTGACCATCGAATATGACGGCGCGGAATTCGCGGGCTGGCAGCGGCAGGAAAATGCGCTGTCGGTGCAGGAAGTGCTGGAGCGCGGCGTGAAGGGTTTTTGCGGCGAAGACGTGACCGCGCATGTGGCGGGGCGCACCGATGCAGGCGTGCATGCCGTGGGGCAGGTCGCGCATATCGACATCGAAAAAGAAACCGATGTGAAGGCCGTGCGCGACGCGATCAATTTCCACATGCGCCCGCACCGCGTGGCGGTCGTAAAGGCCGAGCCCGTATCACCGGAATTCCACGCCCGCTTCGGCGCGAAGAAAAGATATTACTGCTATAAAATCATCACTGCGCGCCGCGCGGAACCGATCATCGATGCGGGGCGCGCATGGCATGTGAATATCGACCTTGATGTGGTGCGCATGAACATGGCCGCGAAACATCTGCTGGGCGAACACGACTTCACCAGTTTCCGCGCCAGCGAATGTCAGGCGAAATCGCCGATCCGTTCGCTCGACCGTCTGGAATTCATCGAAAACAAATCCGCGCTCGCCTTCGGCACGCATCTGGAATTGTGGGCGGAGGCGCGGTCGTTCCTGCACCACCAGATCCGTAACATGGTCGGCACGCTGAAACTGGTCGGCGAAGGCAAGTGGCAGCCGGATGACGTAAAGGCCGCGCTGGATGCGCGGGAGCGCGCCAAGGCGGGCCCCACCGCGCCCCCCGACGGGTTGTATTTCATGCGCGTCGATTACGATGAAAATGCCGTCACAAAAGGCGTTGATTCACTTCTGTAAAACAGCGCACAAGAGACTGTTTTTATTCAATATTATAAAATATTTATACATAATCTTGACAATAGCTTGCGTTGCTTGCTATTAAACTTCCACGCTTATGACAACGAAGCGATCAGGTTTTACCACCACGGAAGATACACGAAGCAACAAGAAGACGACCGGCGACAAACGCCGGACCCCTTTCAAAAAACAGCGCATATAGAGGATGAATTAAGATGAGCATTTTTAGAGATTTCGCAAAGATCGCCGCCGCCGTCGCAGAAGAAGCGCTGACCACCGGCCTTGACGCACTGGAAACCAAGCGCGAGCAAGTCGGCCGCAAGCTGGACGAGAAAGCAAGCAAAGCCGCTGATGTCATCAACGCAAAACGCGAAAAGCTGGAAGATGTCGTTTCCGGCGTCATCGTTACCGTCGATGCGCTGCTGACCGACCTCGAACAACAATTCAACCCGCGCGCACAACAGCAAAAAGTTCAGCCCACCACGACGCTCGACAAGCCCGTATTCCAGGCACCGAAACAGGAAGAAGCGCCTGCTGCCGCAGCACCCGCTGCAAAAGAAGAAAAAGCAGCCGCGCCGAAAGCCAAAGCCGCTAAAAAACCCGCAGCACCGAAAGCCGCTGCAAAGAAGCCCG
>JADYYV010000342.1 GCA_020853455.1 Alphaproteobacteria bacterium
GCGTTCGACCCGGCGGCGCTTCGGGGTTTCGGCGGCCGGGCGGCGGCGCACCAGCTCGTCCTTGATCGGCTGGGCTTCTTCACCGCAGGCCAAGGCGCCCTGCACCAGCAAACAGCCCTTGGGCGATTTGGGGCAGGCGGAGCCGTCGGCCATGCCGTATAGCAGTTTTTCAATCGCGGCATAGGCGGTCGGCTGGTCGAGCGTTTCATCAAGGCGTTTTTTCGAGTCCGCGGCGTAGCGTTCAAGCGCCTTGCGGAACAGTTCTTCCTTGTTCCCGAAGGTCGCGTAAAGGCTGGGGCGGTTGATGCCCATCGCTTCGGTCAGATCGGGCAGCGATGTGCCTTCGTATCCCTTGCTCCAGAAAACATGGAGCGCGCGGTCGAGCGCGGCGTCAAAATTGAATTCTCTCGGACGTCCGGCGGACATGATGATTCTCCCGTTAAATATGTATCTATTAGTATAATATCATTTTGTGATGATATTGTCCAGAACGGTATTATGTACTGTCTGGTAAGTGCGGCCTGAAAATATTATATAATATATAATTGATATTATTGCATTTATTTACGCAACAA
Organism: Alphaproteobacteria bacterium; assembly: GCA_020853455.1. GTDB lineage: Bacteria > Pseudomonadota > Alphaproteobacteria > Micavibrionales > UBA2020 > JAPWJZ01. The sequence continues at coordinate 576 of JADYYV010000342.1, forward strand.
AAGTTTTTTACTAATCGGTACAGAAATCTGTTGACCGCGGGCGATTCACGAAGGCATACTGTACTTATAGGTACAAAAATAAATGTGCCGCCGAAATTCAGAACGCACACAAAAGGAAGACCATCATGAAAAACGAAAACAAACTCTCCGGCAAAGCGGCACTCGTCACCGGCGGTTCGCGCGGCATCGGCGCTGCGATTGCAAAACGCCTGGCCGCCGACGGCGCAAAAGTCGCCATCACTTACGTCAACGGCAAAGACAAGGCCGAAGCGGTTGTGAAAGAAATTAAGGCACAAGGTGGCGAGGCCGTCGCGATCCAGGCAGACTCGGGCGACCGCAAGGCCGTTGCGGGCGCGGTCGCGCAGACCGCGAAACTGTTCGGCCGCCTCGACATCCTTGTGAATAACGCGGGTGTTGCGGTGCTGGGCGCGAATGGCACGGAAGCGGAAATCGCCGCCAGCCTCGACCGCCAGTTCGCCGTGAACGTGCATGGCGTGGCGGCTGCCGTCGATGCGGCGGCGAAGGTCATCAACGACAACGGCCGCATCATCACCATCGGCTCCATCATGGGCGACCGCGCGATGTTTGCGGGCGCGTCCGGCTATGCCGCGACCAAAGCGGCGGTCGCCGGCTATTCGCGCGGCTGGGCGCATGATTTCGGCGCGCGCGGCGTGACCGTCAATACCGTGCAGCCGGGCCCGATCGATACCGACATGAACCCCGACAACACCGACATGGCCAATATGCTGAAATCCGGCCTGCCCCTGAAACGCTACGGCCGGGTCGAGGAAATTGCGGCTGCCGTCGCCTTCCTTGCCTCGCCCGACGCGGGCTATATCACCGGCACGACCCTGAACGTGGACGGCGGCGCCAGCGCGTAACAACAATAAAAGAGAAAAAAGATGAAGGAGATTTATAACATGTTCGACAACATCATCAGCAGCCTCGGCCTGTTCAATCCCGCCGCCAATGCCAATATCCACGTCGATTCCCGCCGCGCGCCCCGCCATGACGGCATGCAGGTGCAGGTCATGATCGGCCGCCGCGGGTACAAGGTGCATGACTGGAGCCGCAACGGCATTTCGTTCGACACGCCCGACCATAAATGGAATGTCGGCCGCGTTTATTACGAACAGACCGCCGTGCCGGAAATGGTGCCCGGCAAGGTCGAGAAAATGACGCTGCGCTTCAGCCTGCTGCAAGGCTCGATCGACATCCCGGTCGAGGCGGAAATCCTGCGCAACGACGGGGAGCGCACGGTCGCGCAGCTGTCGCCGCTGTCCAAAGAAATGGCGCGCAAGTTTGACCGCGTGATCGACAGCTTCAACGCGCAGAAATTCATGGAATCGCAAACACTGCAAGCATAGGAGGTTATCATGACAATTCCCGATCCCAACGGCTCGCTCTACGAAAAAATGATGGCGGCTTCCGACAATTACGGCAACAACGTCTGCAGCTGCGACAAGGCGGCGGAGAAGGAAACCGGCCGCAAATACGACAACGTCTGGGCCGACTGGCGCAGATAGGATACCCCCTCCACACACATGACCTGCCCTGATGGCGCGCATTCATACCCCATTGAATGCGCGTCTTTTTTTGCGCCTGCACGAAATTTGCACAAAAACGCCTTTATAATGCCACGGCTTCGCCATCACGCTTGCACATCCGGGGCGCAGGATGGGTAACATGAAAACGCTCATCGCATCGGCGGCCTTGCCGCTCCTCTCGCTCCTCATCCCTCCCGCCGCAGAGTTTTTCCGGCGCAAACGGGAAGAACAGTTCCACGATTTCCTCTATGCCGTCGCGGCGCAGGCATGGCTTTCCTCCTGCTCCTCCGGCGACGGGCGCGACCATGCGCGCAACTGATCTCCGCCCCACGATCGCTTTGAAGCTGGGGGCGTGCCTTGCGCTGACCGGCTTTGCCGACTGGTTTTTCTACGGCCATGCGGCGGCGGGGTGGACGGCGGGGCTGTTCGCCTTCCTGCTGGTATCGACGCTCTGCCTGCTGCAGCCCGCGCTGGTGCGTCATAAACCCGCGCAGGTGATCGCAACCGCGCTGATCGCGCTGTCGGTCGCCATGATGAACGCGCCGGAGCGGTTGACGCTCTGGCTTTTCGCGGGCGGCATCGCCACCCTGCTGGTGCTGCACAAACGCGACCACACGATAAACGCGGTGCTGCTGGCCAAGGATATGCTGCGGCTTGCGCTGCGCACGCTGTCGCAATGGCGGCGCGACGCGAAACGGTCGGAAAAAGCCGTATTGCGCCTGAAACTGCCGCGCGGCGGCATCCGGCGCGGCATTGTTTATGCGGTGTTCCCCGTCACGCTGGCGGGTGTTTTCATTTACCTGTTCAGCGAAGCAAACCCCGTGCTGGGCCAACTGCTGGCAAAGCTCAACTGGGGATACTGGGCGGAAATTTTCCTGTCGCCCGGGCGCTGGCTGTTCTGGGCGGGCTTTGCCGCCGTGATCTGGGCGCTGCTGCGCCCGCGCTTCGCGCTGTCGAAACCGGTCACGATGTCGCTCGCGGGCGTCGGCACGGCAGCATGGGTCAGCCGCCGGTCGCTGGTGTTTTCGCTGGTGCTGTTCAACATCATCTTTGCGATCCAGAACGGGTTTGACCTCGCCTTCCTGTGGACGGGGCAGGGGAATTTCCCGGCGGGCATGAATTTCGCGCAATACGCCCATGCGGGCGCCTACCCGCTCATCGTGACCGCGCTGCTGGCGGGCGGCTATGTGCTGCTGACGTTTGACAATGCACAAGCGGCATTGAGATCAAACGCCGCAACCGCGCTGGTGACGGTCTGGGTGCTGCAAAACGTGTTCCTGGTCGTATCCTCCATCGACCGCACGCTGAACTACGTCGAATCCTATTCGCTGACATATCTGCGCGTGGCGGCGCTGATCTGGATGGGGCTGGTGGCTTTGGGCTTGCTGCTGATCCTTGCCCGCATTTACCTGAACCGCAGCAACATGTGGCTGATCAACGTGAACGCGCTGGTGCTGGCGGGGCTGCTTTATGCCTGCTGCTTCATGGATTTCGGCGGCATGATCGCGCAATACAACGTCCGCCATGCCCGCGAACTGGGCGGCAGGGGCGTGGCGCTTGATTACAACTATCTGCGCGAGATCGGCCCCGATGCCATCCCCGCGCTCCGCTGGTATTACGACCATCTGGAAGACGGCTGGAACCGCGCAAAGGCCGGCATCGCGCTGAAAGACATGCAAGACAAGCTCGCCATTGACACGGCAGACTGGCGAAGCTGGACATGGCGCAAGGAAAGGCTGGCGGGCGTTGCAAGCGAGTAATCGCGAGGGTTACCGGCTTGAGTTACTGGTCCTTGCGCAAGGAGCGGCGAAAGCCTCGGCAATCGCATGTCTGCCGTTTTATCTTGGGATTATGTTCTACGAGCCGGTGAGTTTTCTTGCCTTCGCAGGTACGACGATCATTGGCTGGATCATGAGCTTTCCCGCGCTGGCAGTTTTTGCGGCATGGTCGCTTCGGCATTGCCGGAACGGCCTGCCATGCTACCCGCTTTACCTTCTGGCGGGGGCTGTTGTCGCCCTTATTTGCGGGGTTCTGTATGGCGTTTTTCTGCGCCGCTGGATGGATGATGAAGCAGGCCGTGTGGCGGTACTATTCGGGATGCCTATCGTATTTTTCATGGCGGGCGCGACGACAGCCGGTATCCATTGGCAATGGTTGTCAGATCGCTTGCAAGATGACAAAAGGAGTTGAATGCGCTACAAAGGGACAGCTTTAAAGGTGAATCCAGTCATGGCAAAACAAATCCTCGTCGTCGATGACGACCCCCATATCCGCGAGGTGGTGGCCTTTGCGGTGGAAAAGGCGGGCATGGGCGTGGTGCAGGCGGCCGATGGCCGTCAGGCGCTCGAGATGGCGGCGAAGCATATGCCCGATCTGCTGGTGCTGGATATTTCCATGCCGGAACTGGACGGGCTGGAGGTCTGCCGCACCTTGCGCAAATCCAGCGATGTGCCGATCCTGTTCCTGTCGTCACGCGACGAAGAAATCGACCGCATCATCGGGCTTGAACTGGGCGGCGACGATTATGTGACGAAACCGTTCAGCCCGCGCGAACTGGTCGCGCGCATCAACGCGATTTTGAAACGCCGTACCGCGCCCGCGTCAGCCGCCGCAGATACACCGCAAAAAATGTCGCATGGCAAGGTCACGATCGACCCCGCCAGCTATACGGCGCTGTGCGACGGCAAAACGGTCGCCCTAACCGCAACCGAATTCATGCTGCTGCTGGCATTGTTCCGCAGCCATGACCGCGTTTTCACGCGCGATGAATTGATGGACCGCGCCTATGGCGACATCACGGTCGCCGACCGCACCATCGACAGCCATATCCGCCGCGTGCGCCAGAAATTCGCGCTGCATGAGATTCATGACGTAATCGAAACCGTTCACGGCATCGGTTATAAACTCGGGACCTGCGCGTGAAAAAACGCTTCACCATCGGGTTGCAGGCCGTTTTTGCGGTCATCCTGCTGATCGTGCTGCTGCTGCCGCTGTCGGGTGTTTATTTTTTCCGCCTGTTTGAAAACGAGCTGGTGCGCCAGACCGAGGCCGAGCTGATCGCGCAGGGCGTGTTTATGTCGGCGCTATATAAAGACGCGCTGAACGGCGAGAATATTGCCGAAGATTACGGCCGCCCCGTGACCGAAAAACCGCCGGTGCTGGACGCGCGGTTCAAGCCCTATCCCCCCACCATCGACCTGCGCACCGCGCCTATTCTGCCGCCGCGTCCCGATGCCGTACATCCGGCGCACAAGCCCGATCCCGCCGCGCTGACAGCAGGCCGCCGCCTTGAATCGGTTTTGCAAGAGGCTAAATTCAGCACGCTTGCCAGCATGCGGATGCTGGATTTCGACGGCACGGTGGTGGCGGGGGCGGGGGAAATGAACCTGTCGCTCGCCCATAC
>JADYYV010000343.1 GCA_020853455.1 Alphaproteobacteria bacterium
CGTCCCGCACTAGAGATGACCCTAGTGAACAATGTTTAAAGAATTGTTTCGGTCGTGATTGCTTCGAAAAAAGCACGGAAGTGATAAGTATATGTGAAGGTTTCACTACTTATCGGAAAGCGGCGGATCATGCGGAAAATGAGTTACGGGCGATCAGTTGAACGCTGTGCCGGTTTTGTCGAACAGTTCGTCCAGAGTCGCCTTTATGCGGGTGAGTTCGGACAGCGCGAGCGGTGCCGGATTATAGCGCGTCATCAGGTATTCGCGGTCTTTGTCCATGCGTAGCAGATGCCCGACCGTGCGTTTGCGCAGAAGCAGCCCTTTGCCTTCTGCGGCGACCAGCCGCACGGTAAGGTTATGTTGAAATCCGCGCATGTCTTCAAGGGCAACGCCGGACTTTAGCAAATAGGCGCTGAGGCATAATTCTATGGCATGCGCCGCCATCAGCCGGAACGGCAACCGTTCAATCGCATCCAGATTCATGCCGGACTGCCATAACGGCTGCGCCGCTTGCCGATAGGCCTCTGCCAGTGCGTAAAGCGAGGCGGCATCGGTTTCGATATACTTCTGCTTTTCCCTGTCATGGCGCGGGGGCGGCGGAAATTGGGTAAGCGCGGTAAAAATCGCGTGCTGCTGGGTTGATGCCATGGGTCATCCTTTAAATAAAAACCCGCCGCGAGTGGAACGCGGCGGGTGTGAAGGTGTCGGGCTCACGAACGTCTAGAGAGGACGGTGTACGGACTGGTTCAGCGGGTACACGATCTTCAATTCTGTCTTGGGCTTGGCATCGGGCGCGACTGCCGCTGGCCGCTCTGCCTTGCTGTCAAATTCCGGTTTGTGTTTGTTGCTTTCCATGAGGCTGCCCCTCGTTCTATCTATATTACATAAGGTTTATTAAAATTTTATTGATCCATAAATAACCTTTGTTTTTCAGATATTTAATATCGCTCACACCGTAAAGTTTCCGGTGTTATTCCGGCGGCGCTAACGGCGACTCAGGATTGATTGACAGCCCCCTTTCCTGTCCTTAAAAATAGATATGTTTTAAGGAAATAGCCGATCATGGAAGACGACTTCAACAAGGCGGCGGAAGACCGCGCCGCATGGCGCAAATCCGTATTGGATGCGGTTGAGCAGGCGCGCCGCAATCACGGATTCGCCGACGCGATGGCGCAGCAGGATTGGCCGCGCGCCATCGAACTTCACAAGGCGGGCGCCGATCCGCGCCATTCCGACAGCCGCGCGTTGAAGGCGTTGGGCGAAATCGACAGCATCGCCGCCATGCAGAACCTGTCGCAGATCCACGTGCCGGGCGTGTCGCGCCTGGCCGATACGCCGTTTCTGGTCGCGGCGAAAAAAGGAAACATGACGACGCTGAAATACGGCGTCGATTCCGAACTGCCGCCGGAAACTTTATCCTCCGCGCTCTATCTCGCGCTCGACAACAAGCAGCAGGATGCGGGCGACCTGCTGCTTGAATACCTGCCGTATAAGGACATGACGGAGGCCGCGCTGTTCGCGCTGCTGCGGTACCGCCCCGCGCTGTATGAAGAAGCCCTGACCGCGCGCGACAACACCGCCGATTTCTTTTCGCATTTCTACAGCGCCTGCAACGTGAAGGACGAAGCCGCGATGGCGCTGTCGCTGGAAAAGCTCGACGTCTTCCGCCACAAGCTGCCGCCGTATTTTTTCCAGCCGGGCGAGTATTTCAACGAATTCATGGGCCCGCCGCCGATGATGGAATTGATGGTGCAGGTGATGGAATCGGGCAAGCTCGACATCCTCGACCGCTTCATCGACGCCGTCCCGGGCAGCCTGCCGCCGGCTTATCTTGTCATGATCTGGGCGACCAACCTGAGCCAGCATCTGCCCGACCTGCTGCCGCATCTGGCGGAAAAGCTGCAGCCGGAGCCTGCGCATCTGGCGGGCGCGATGCGCAACGCCGGATCGGGCGGCGATGTTGCGGCCGCGAAATTCTTTGTCGGGCATTACACCGAAGAAGCGCGCAAAAACGCGCTGCCGCTGCTCCGCGCCCTGACGGGGGAGCCGGATGCCGCCGCGCTTATCGACGCGGTCGAGGAAAAACTGCTGCCGCTGCCCGCCGGCAAAGAAGCCGCGCAGCTGTATGCCGCGGCGCTGGCGCGCGGCAACACGGCCGCGCTGCAATACCTGCACGATAAAATCCCGCTGACGCCGGAAATCACGGGGGAACTGCAGGATCATCACGATTACGCCGTGCAGAAATATGCCGTTGTCGACTGCGGCGGCGACTGGCACGCGAAGAACGACGCCGTTTTCTGGAAGGGGCTGGAGAAAAACGACGCGGAGACGCTCGCCCTGTTCCCGCGCGACAAAAAATTCTCCACCGCCGCCGCATGGGTGGTCGAAAGCGCGGCCAAGGCCGTGCTGAAACGCGGCGACCTGGCGCAGCTGGAGGATATCATCGCCAATAGCGACTGGACGAAAGACGCGCAGGAGCGCGTGTTTCAGGCGCTGCTGCAATCGCAACCCGCGCTGGATATCGCGGCGAAGCACGGCTTCCTGCCCGAAGCGCTGCGCACGGCGGATATGTACGACATCGCGGCGCATGACGGCGGCGGCACGCTGCAATGGCTGGCGGATCATGGCGTTGAATTGCCCGCCAAGATTGCCGAAGACGGGCTGAAGATCGCGGTGCAGCGCAATGCGGGCGGCGTGATCGGCTATATGTTCGCAAACGACATCGGCCGCCCGAAAGACGCCAAGGACATTATCCTTGCCCTGACCACGCTGGCGGACGAACGCGCCTTGCAGGCGATGGAAAAATGGGTAACGCGCGAGGAAGTGAAGCCGGCTGAAAACATCCGTGCCGATATCGCAGCGGCGACTGCGTTTTTCGGCGGCACAGACAGCCTTGCCGTGCGCGCGGCCTATGCCGATACCTTCGCGCCGCTGATGCAAAAAGCGGCGGCACAGCCGGGTTTTGATCCTGCGGTGCTGCTGTCGACGAAAGACGCACACGGCAATTCGGTACTGGAAATTCTGGGTGCGCATGGAAAACTCAACGACATCCTCGACCCCGCTAGCCTGTGGCGCGACCGCGACGCGGTGGCGTTCATCAAGGACAACACGCCCGCGATGTATCACGATCAGGTCGATTTTTCCGCGCTGAAGGCGCAGCTGGATCTGCTGCGCCTGTCGGAGCGCGGGCGCAACGACCGCTTCAGGCTGAAATAACCATGTCGGTCGTCGATATCGATGATGAAGATGACGACAAATGGCTGGATTACGTATCCAGCCTGACGCCGCTTGCGCGCGCCGAATTGTTCGTCAAATCCGCGCGCGACGGCGAGAGATGGCGCTGCGAGCAGCTGATGGAAAAGGGCGTCGATGCGAATTTCCGCGACGGGCAGGCGCTTGTCGCGGCCGCCGGCAAGGGGCGCATGGGCGTGCTGGCACTATTACTGACAAAAAACATGAACCAGTCCGCGAAGGACAGCGCGCTGGTGGAGGCGACGGTCGGCGGCAGGGAAGACGCGGTGAACGTCCTGCTGGCGCACGGCGCGGATCCCGGATCCGACGATTCATCGGCGCTGTGGTATTGCGCCATGCATGGCCGCGACAAAATCGCCGATACGCTGCTGAAATCGGGCGCGGATGTGAACGCGCACAACCGCGAACTGCTGTGCATCGCCCTTTCCCACGGTTTTGGCGATGTGGCGGCCGTGTTCCTGAAACACGGCGCAAGCCCCGCAAACCATTACCGCGGCCTGAACGCCTTTGAATGGGCGGCGGAAACAGGCCAGATGGAATTCGCCAAAACGCTGCGCCAGTGGGTCAACAGCGACGAACATATCGGCCCTGCGCATTTCCGGTCGCAAAGCCTTGACGAATTGCGCCGCGTGCTGCCGGAGCGCGGCGGGCGCACGGGGTTTCATGTGGCCGCCGCCGCCGGGTCGTTCGACGTGATCTGCGACAAGATCCTGACGACCGAAAACGAACAGCTGCGCGTGGAAGACCTGACGCGCATCGCGCCGCCCGCGGGGCCGTCGGTGCTGGCGGTGCTGGGGCAGGTCGGGCAGTTATCGACCGCGTTCAACGCCGCGCTGTGGGCGGGGCGCAAGGACGACATGCTGAAGGCCTATGCCGCCGTTCCCGCCGCCTATCGCGACCAGATCGACATACCGGCGGTGGTCAGCGCGATCGACCACCTGACGATCAGGCCCAAGCCGGGCAAGTTTACGCTGAAGCCGTAGGCAGGCTGTAACCACCCATGCTTTCGCGGCGGGCGCAGGATAAAAGAAAAACCCCGGCGTCTGGCGACAACCGGGGTTTTGTATTTTTAAAGCGACAGCCCTTATTTCGGCGGCAACGCGGCCTGTCCGTCTTTCTTGGCGGGCGGGGCCTGTATGTCCTCGATCTTGACCTTGGTCAGCGCGATCATTTCTTCGCAGATCTTTTCGATCACGGCGCCGACGTTGGCTTCCTCCGCCTTGCCGCGGTCGGAAAGTTCGGCGACGCGGCGCTTCAGCTCGTTACGCGCCGATCCGCCGGGGAAGTTCGCGCCCAGCAGGCGGCGTGCCTGCGCCGCGCCCAGACGGGTGTAGAGACGGTTGCGGATCGCGACGTCCTCGGTCGTGGTCGAGAACGCCCACAATTCCAGCGGACCCAGCGTGTTGATCAGGTGCTGTTCGTATTTGCCGTCGACGGTGCCGAGGACGAGCAGCGCGGGCGCGCCGGACGATTTCGGGCCGGTCAGTTTATGGCGGATGATCCAGCGGGCGGTATCTGTAAGACCAAATCGATCCTGCGTCGCCTGAACCGCGCCGTCGGAGATCGCGGTACCCAGAACCCAGACGCCCGTCGCCAAATCGACCATGTCGTCGTCGAAGTCGTCCAGCATCTGGGAGGCGAGAATGATCTGAATCCCGCGTTTGCGGCCCTCGCGCACGTCGCGGACGATCTGGTGACGCACCGATTTGGTGCGCGATGTGCGGTGGAACTCGTCGTAGCAAAGGCGCTTCGGCGTTTCCGAGAATTCGCGCAGGCGTTTTTCGTGATAGACGCGGTATTGCGGCTTCATCTGCGCCAGCGCTTCCTCGTTGATCCACCACGGCGTGACCAGCGCGTGGCGCGCCAGCATGTACATGATCGCGGTCTGGCGGTCGGACGCGGCGTCGCCCGCGGGGCAGACGTCGGCGAGGTCGAGCGCGCAGATGCGGTTTTCGGCGAGCGAGAATTTCGTGACCGAAGACAGGATCGGGAATTCGCGGACGCCGGAGGTGATCATACGTTCGAAGGCGTGAATGACGCCTTCCGAAGACGCGCCGATCGAGGTTTCTTCGAGCAGGTTCTTGATCTGCGGGCGGCGGGCGGCGGCAACCGAGTCGCCCAGCGTCGGCATCGCGTAACGCTGCGCGATCGTCGCTTCGTAGGTGGCGCCCTTTTCGAACAGCATATCGACGACGTCCCACCAGTATGCGGAAGGCGGCAGGACAAGGTCGTGCTTGCGGATCGCTTCGTCGACCACCTGGTCGATACGCGGCAGATAGGGGCGCGGTTCGGCGTTCGACGAGCCGTCGTCGCGCCAGCGGAACATTTCGTCGATGACCATGCCGGCCAGCTGGGCGATACCGTCATACGGTTCGGCCTGGCCGGGAGGCGTACAGATCAGCGTCAGCAGTTCGTTGAGGAACGAACGCTCGGTCACCTGAGGGTAACGCATGCCAAGCTTCGTGTCGAACGGGTTGATCGCGAAGTTGGTGGTCATCTGCAGGCGGAACGACGTGACTTCGTTGCGGCGATGCGGGGGCAGCGCGTCTTTCAGCAGCGACACAAGACCCGCCGAAGACGGGCCGATGTCGATGACGGCGACGAAGGGCAGCTGCGACACGCCGGCGGTGAGGCAGGTGCCGAGGTTCAGCGTGTTCATCAAGACCGATTTACCGCCGCCCGGCTGCGCGAACACAAGGTCGAACCATGTGGTCGTGACGTTGGTACCGGTCTGGTAGGGCCAGACGCGACCGTCGGGCGTGCGGAACAGGATCGAGCCGCGATCGAAGGGCGACGACGCGCGCTGCCACGGCACAAGCTTCATGATTTCGTAGAGCGGCACGACCGCAGGCGGCGCGGTCGATGCGCAATGGATGGCAAGCGCGGAGGACATCACCTGATCGAGCGGATCGCCGGAAATATGCGACACCTGCGCATAGCCCCATGATTCGGCGGACTGGGTGAGCGCGGACAAACGGTCCTCGATCAATTCCATGTCGCCCTTGGGCGCCCAGGTGCAGAACGACAGGCGCATCTTCACGACGGGTTCGTTGCGCGACATCAGCGCAAGCGCTTCCAGCGCGTCCTTCACCTGTTTGTTGTCGGCGTTGGTGACGGCGAAGACGGAAGACAGGAAGGCCTGCATCGCCATGCCCTGAATGCCGCCGCCTTCGATCAGGATCGACATGCGGAACGGGGTTTTCGATTCAGACATACGTGCGAGGAACATCGGGAAGGGCAGCGGGTCGGTCGGGCCCAGCACCATATCGACGCCGCCCCAGTAATACTTGCCCATTTCAACGACGTGGTCGTTGATGACGCGCGCCGACGCCATCGTCAGCTGCTGGCGGAGCGTCGGCCAGAGAATTTCGGAGAGGTCGGATTTCTTTTCGGGCGCGCGCGCGGGGATGGGATCGCCCGGCAGGAAAGCGCGCCAGCTGGAATCGCCCGACACCTGAATGAGGTTGGAGCGGATGGTGACGAGCGCGTCATGCACCTCCATCTCGGAGCATTGCATGCCCATTTCGCGGAGCGACGTGACGGTCGAGCCGACGAAGCTCTGGTGGCGCGTGCGCAGGCCTTCGATGGCGGCGAACGGATACTGGGCGTCGTCCGCCTTGACCCATTTTTTCTTGCGCGAGCGTTCCGCTTCGCGCGCCATGTCGGATTTCGACAGCACGGCGGGGCGCGTCCACAGGACGAAGTAAATTTCTTCCCATGCGAGGTAATGGCAGAGGTGGCGCGCGCGTTCCTCGAAAATGTCTTCGATCTCGAGGCCGACGTTTTTCGCGGCGGTGTAGTTCGGGCGCAAAAGCTTGCGGATTTCTTCCTGGATGCGGTCGGGGTTGCGGCTGAAATAGACCTGCAGCGCATGGCCGGGACGGTCGAAGGTCGTACCCATTTTCACGACGCAGTCCGACAGGATTTTTTTGTATTCGGCGTCGCCGATGATCTGGCGCGCGCCATCGACCTTCAGCACGGTCAAAAGCGAACCGTCTTCCGCCGCGAAAACGAATTCGCTGTCCGAAGTTTCAAGCCTGATGAAACTCTCGACCGGCTGGCGCAGCAGGCGGACGAACGGCCTCAGCAGATTGTCGAACATACCCATGAAAATCGATCCCCATTTTATTCAGCCGCGGCACATGAAGATTGCCCCGCCGCAGGCCGGTATTTCAGATTTATTAATATATACCAGAAGCTTGCCGCGTCAAAAGGGTGTTTCACCAAATAGCCCCGCGAAAGCCGCTTCAAACGCGCGCAAGGCAGCCCGCGTGAAACGCGGCGGCACGAGTATCCATATAATTTTTTGATTTTGTAAAAAGCGCGGCGGCGGTCAGGCCGTTTTCGCCTTCAGGTCGTAGAAGGTTTTCACCCAGCGGCGCGGCGGCAGTTCGCCGAAGGGCCCGTCTTTCGACCGCCAATAGGCGAGGATCTGCGGGAACTGGTTAAATTCAAGATCGCCTTCCTTGATGATGCGGCGGTCGAGCGGCAGCAGGCGGAAGCCTTTCAGCTTGGCGCCGCGGCCCTTGTATTCGGAGGTTTCGAGGAAGTCCTGCAAAACGGTCGCGAGGATTTTCGGGCTGTCGGTGCCAAGGCGGTTCTTGGCTTCTTCCTTGCGGCTCAGCAGCGCCTCCATCGCGTCGCGGGCGGCGTCGGCCAGCGGGCCTTGTGAAATGCGGGCCACGTAAATCGCGCGGCACATGTGGTGCAAAGCGGCCTGCCCGATTTCGGGCAGCCAGATCACGGCGCCCGACTGCATGCGGTCGACGCGTTCGACATGGAAACACTGGTAGCAGAAGGTGCAGCAGCTGGCGTAATCGTCGGCGCCGTTCGGCTTGTCCGACTTGCCGATGTAATTCACTTCCTGGTATTTGCGCGACTGGAAGCCGCAATAACGACAGGTGTTGTCGTCGCGGGCGAGCGCCTTGGCGCGCGTCTCTTCCGAAGGTTTATGTACATCCCCCGAAAGAACGCGCCCGGCATCAGAAAGTCCACTGATGCCGGGCGTAATTCTTAGATAAGCCATGTAGGCGTTATCCCGTTCAGGCTAGGCTTACTGGAAAACCGTGACGCTGTCCATTTGCAGGGACGAAGCGTTGATGTTCTGGAGCGAGCCGTTCGAGATAGAGCCCTGCATCGCTTGCTGGATGAAGGGGAACGCGAGGAGCGCGCCGCCGCAACCAATACGAACGAGGCCGTCTTTCATCGGGGTCTGGCCGGGGTTGTCAACGTGCATTTTCAGTTTGAAAATGCCCGCAACGCCGAGGCCCGCGCCGCCGATCCAGCAGACGACGGAGATCAGGTTGTTGAAGCCCGAAGATGCGGTGATGATGTTCGTGGACATGTCCTTGAACGTCGTCGCGGCATCAGCTGCGGAAACCGAACCGGCGATCATGCCGAGGGTTGCGCAGGCAGCGAGTTTATGAGTCATTGACCGTTTCATTTGTAGTTCTCCTTCACTTACACACATTAACGTTTTAAAATATAGCAAGCTTTTTACACTTGTCCACTAGCTAAACGTCAGACCCGTCACCCCTACGGTATTCGTAACAGCGTTCACGAATTCCCCCAGGTTGATAGCAACGGCTCCGCCGAACAGGAACGTCAGACCTTGCGCAAGGGTAGCACCCTGCTGCCCATCCGCAAAGTTTTTCAAGACGAACCATCCTCTGAGGAAGGCGATATATCCGACAATCATGACGAACATCTCGAGGCCTCCCAAAACATATGCAACGCGGTCGGCATCGGCCGTGTTGTTAATAACTGTGTTGTCGATCGTGATTTTGGTCATCAGCTGGTTGTTGCCGAAGATGCTGGAGGTGAACGAGCCCAGCGACGAGCCGTAGTTGAACAGCATACCGGAGGCCACGAATGTCATAATCGTGCCGAAGCCGGCGGGGCCCTTGGGGCCTTCTTCCATGCGCTTGGTCAGGCGCGACACACCGACCAGCAGCAGCGCGATACCCGACAGGTAGGCAAACGCCACGAGCATGCTTTCGATCGGGCCTGCGACGTCTTTCATCACGTCGACGACCATCTTGTCGAGGCCGCCCGGCGTCAGCGCGCCGGTAGTGACGGAAGTGGTGGTGATTTTGCCGCCGCCAATACCGCCCGGGCCGAAGATAGAACCGTTCACCGCGTTGATGGTAAAGGGCAGCGACAGCAACATGCCACCCGCAATCATGCGTTTCACGCCCTGCGACAACGGGGTCTGCGCGGGGTTATCCACATGGTCCTTGAATTTGAAGATGGCGGCGCAGCCGAGGAACGCGCCCGCGATCCAGGCGACCGTCGTCAGGATGCTCTGGAATTTGTCCCACGATCCCGTGAAGTTGCGGATGATCGTGCTGAGTTTGCTTGCCTCTGCTTCGCCCATCGCAACCGTCATGAAGACGGCGAACAACGCGAGAGACAGGACTAGTTTGCGGATCTGCATGAAATACACCCTTAAGCCGTTCCACAGAGAACAGGTTATATCTTTATTACAACACTTTTTGGGGAACTGCGCAAACAATCCGCGCGTTCGGGCGCGGTACGACTGCCCGTAAGTACCTGTAATAAATATGGAATTGAGGGTGAAGATTCACGTGTGCAATCGTTAAAATGCCCGTCAAATTTAACTCAAAAGGCCCAAAACATGAGAATCATTCTCAGAATCCTTGCCGATTGGTTAAGCGGCGGGCGCATCATTAACCTTGCACATATATAAGGTATCGCAGGCAAGAACGCCCGGGCGGTATGCAACCCCGCCCGGGCGCCCCCTTCATCGCGCCTCCCGGAAAGTCCGGGCAGCGGCGGCGAATGGCTTTACTGGAACACCGTCACGCTGTCCATCTGCAGCGACGATGCGTTGATTTTCTGCATCGACCCGTTGGAGATCGATCCCTGCATCGCCTGCATGATGAAGGGAAAGGCCAGCAGCGCGCCGCCGCAGCCAAGGCGCACAAGGCCGTCTTTCATCGGTGTCTGGCCGGGGTTATCGACATGGTTTTTTAGCTTGAAGATACCGGCGACACCCAGCCCCGCGCCGCCGATCCAGCACACGACCGAGATCAGGTTGTGAAATCCGCTGGAGGCGAGGAGGATGTTTTTCACCATATCCGCAAAAGTTGTCGCGGTCTGCGCATGCGCGTCGGTTGCCGATCCGGCGATCATGCCCATCGTGGCGGCGGCCGCAAGCTTGTGGGTTATTTTTGTTTGCATGTCTGTTTTCATTTTTGGTTTCATCTGTGCGTTCCTTTTTTTCTTTTTTGCATTCTGTGCGTGACGTTTCACCCCGCCGTTGATCCGGCGATGGCGGTTTTTTTTAAGGCGTGTTGAATACCTCGGTGCTGTCCATCTGCAGCGACGACGCGTTGATTTTCGTCAGCGTTCCGTTGGATATCGAGCCCTGCATCGCCTGCTGGATAAACGGAAACGCGAGCAGCGCGCCGCCGCAGCCAAGACGCACAAGGCCGTCCTTCATCGGTGTCTGGCCGGGGTTGTCGACATGGTTTTTCAGCTTGAAGATACCGGCAACGCCAAGACCCGCGCCGCCGATCCAGCACACGACGGAAATCAGGTTGTTGAAACCCGACGAAGCCGTGATGATGTTGCTGGACATATCCTTGAACGTCGTCGCGGCGAATGACGCGTCGGCGGATCCCGCGATCATGCCCATCGTGGCGGCGGCGGCGAGTTTGTGCGCGGTTCTGGTTTTCGTTTTTTTCTGTTTCATCTGTGCGTTCCTTTTTTTGTTTTTTGTTTTCATTTTTTTGTTCGTTCGCGGGACCGGTTTTTTTGATGTGTTTTTTCATTCGGCGCATGTTGGTTCATGCGTCCGTTTTTTTTGCGCGTCGTGATGTGCTGGAAACGTCTATAGCCGCGGTAACGGCGGCGGCGGGAATTTGCGGATGGCGGGCATGGTCAGGCATTCACGGCAACAGCCGCGCTTCATCTGGTCGGTCATGGAAGTGGCTCCCCTCGTCTGTCGCCGGTTATGCCGGCGCATTCAGTCTGTTTCCCGCCCCTGTTGCATCGGGGCTTATATCTTTATTCCAACACGGGTTGTTATCTTGCGCAAACGGCGGAACAGGCGCGGCATGGCCGGAGTTCTTTTCAAACCGCTGTTATTGCAGAGAAATATCGCCATATAAATTTATGGAAAAATATGGCAAGTACCCCATAGAAAGACGAACGCCGTTGAGAATAATTCTCAACGGCGTCCAAATGCGAATGATTCGCGGATAGCTTTACTGGTGGATACGGCCGCGGGTGCCGCTGACATACCAGCGGCCGGCTTCATCCTTGGCAATCGCCGTGATGCGGCCGACGCCGTTCAGCGTATCGCCGACAGCGACGCTTTTCAGTTCGTTGGAACCGGGGGGCGCGACCCAGGCCATGCCGGGTTTCGCCGATTTCAGCACCCAGCGCGACGTGACCTTGGAAGATACGACGGGCGACGCGGTGGCAGCGGCTGCGGCGCGCACGCGTTTCTTTTTCGGCGCGGCGACGACAGGCTCGTCATCCGGAGAAGACGCGGCGGCAACACCGGCCGAAGCCGGCTTGGCCGCTTTCGCTGCGGCAAGATCGGCCTGCAGTTTTGCGATCTCGGCGTCTTTTGCATCGGCTGCCGCTTTCAGGCTGGCGGCGTTTTGCTCGAGCGTCGTGACCTGCGTCTGCAGCGATTCAATTTTGCCTTCGGTTGCCGGATCTGCGGCAGCGGGCGCGGGATCGGCAGACACGATCGGATCGGCTGCAGGCGCGGGCGCGGAAGCCAGCGGATCGACAGCGGGCGTTGCGGCGGGCGTCGCTTCTGGCGTTGCTGCCAGCGGATCATTGCCGCTGACGGCAGCCGTGACATCGGTCGCAGCCGCAGGTGCCGTAGCCAGCGCATCGGGCGTTGCGGCGGCATCGGGCGCGCCGATACCGGCGGGCGCGGTGATACCAGCCGGCGCCGTAATGCCGGCGGGCGGCGTGATGCCGGCAGGCGCGGTAATGGCGGCTGCGGGCGCGGCTGCGGGTTTCGCGTCAGCCGTTTCTTCCAGCGGCGTTGCGGGGGGCAGGTCGGCGAAGGGGTCTTTGTCGCCGGGCGATGTGATCGTCTTGCCGTCGGGCGCAAGCTTGCTGCCGACTGCGCCCGGAATCATCGAGGGCGCGGTGATCGCAGGCGCGGCTGCGGTATCCGTCGTGCCGGCGGGCGCGACGGGCGGCGTTGCGGGGGGCATCGCATCTGCGCCGGTTGCGGGCGGCAGGCCGCCTGCGAGATCTGCGGGGCTGGCGGGCGGCATCGCCGCCGTGTCGGGCGCGGGTGCGGCCGCAGGAACCGCCGCGGTTTTCGCAGGCGTCACGCCCGGGATATCGACGGGCAGTTTCAAAAGGCCCATATATTCGCCGCCCAGCGCGCCGCCGATGCCCAGCACGGCCAGCAGCACGATAAATTTGCCGGCGCCGCCCGATTTTTTCACGGGCTTGACGGGCGCGGCTGCGGGGGTTTCTTCTTCGAATTCGGCATCGACTGTTTCGACTTCGTCGAAATTTTCGCTGTTGGTCATCGTTTTCTTCCCTCGTTTTTCGTCTGTTTTTTAACATGAACATCCGGCCTTGGCGGCCGGATGCTCGTGAACGCCGGAAAACCCGGCGTTTATTCTGTTATCCCGCTCTCCCGCCGGTTATTTCTCGGCGTTGCTCGTCTTGACCGAGTCCATGAACAGGATGCCCATCGTCGTGCCGCGCTTCACATAGACGGTGATCTCGCGGCTCTGGCCCTGGTTCAGGATGTTCGCGATCACGGTGGAGGCTTGCGTCGCACCTTCCATGATCGATTCCTTCGCGTCGGGCTCGGGGATGTCGGTTGCGACGCCGCCGCCGGGCGTGGTCGTGGTGCTCTGGCCGGTTTCGGCGACCGACGCGGTGTAACCGGTCAGGAACGCCGCAGCCGCGGGCAGCACGATGCGCTGGAAGTAGTGGTGATCGACATCCGTCTGGTGCGCGGCAAGCGTTGTGTCTTCGTCAAGCGCGATGCCGTTGATGGAATACGACACGCCGTCCTTGACGATACGCTTGAAGGTCAGCGTCAGGTATTCGTCCTGCTTTTCGAAGTCGCCGATCGCGCGGCCGCCTTCGAACGGGCCCGACATGACCTGCGCGAGCGCGGGGCCGTCAACGTCGGAGTTCAGGTCGTTGAGCAGCTGCGCATAGGCGATGTTACCCGCCGGCACGATCAGCTTTTCCTTGGCGACTTTTTCGTCGGCGGAGACGCTGACGGTGCCGTCGGAATTGACAGTGGTCTTGCCGAAGGCCGCTTCGTCCTTCAGTTCCTGCTGCTTGCGTTTTTGTTCCGCCGCCTTGTCCGCGCGCAGTTTCTGCACCCAGAGGCTGTCGCGTTTCGTGATGCGCACGCGGGTCGAGTTTTTCGGCGCCTGCGTGGAGATGATGGAGCGCATCTGTTCGGTCAGCTGCTTGGCGGCCTGGGGGTCGAGCTTCATCGTCGCCTGCGGGCGGATGGGGGTCACCATCGGCACGGGCGCGACTTCGGTTTCTTCCGATTCAGGCGGCGCGGTTTCGTTTTCCAGCGACAGGCGGCGCGCTTCGGCCTTCTGGCGCCATTCGGCCAGAGGATCCGCGGCTGCGGCCGGCGTGGGGGGCGGGACGCTGAGCTGTTCGGACTGCGTGCCACCGATCGAAATGGGCATCGCGGATCCGCCGCGCTTTTCTGCTTCTAATTTCTTCGCGGCGTTATCCGCCTCGATCGCCTTGCGATAGACATCGTCATCGACTACGCCGCCCGCTTTGTTTTTCAGCGTGTTGTCGGTGCCGGTCACGTTGGAGATGTTTACTTTTTCGTCTTCGCCCGCGATGAATTTGACGTAGATGAAGGCGATCAGGACGATGCCGACCACCAGCGCGCCGATTTTCAGGAGCGGGTTGTTATCCCAGGTGTCCTTCAGCGAGGCGCTTTTTGGCGGTTCCTTGTCGAAGTCTTCCTGAGTGTCGATATCGACATCGTTCTCGTTATTCGTCATTGGGTGACCTCATCGGTAAGATCTTCGGAAGGAATGATGCGTGCCTTGACCATGCGGCCCTCGTCGGAGAGCAGCACGACCGGCGCGCGGCCGAGCGCATAGACGTTCATGCCGTCGGCGGAGGTGACGGAAGCGTCCCAGCCCGGCGACAGCAGCGTGAGCGGCGTGCGCAGATAGGTGCGGCCGGCGACTTCCCATGCGGTGGTGCGCGGATCGACGCCTTCGACGGTCAGTTTTTCGGCATCCGTGGGCGGTGTGCCGTCCAGCACGCCCACCATCTGTTCATCCTTGCCGGCGACGGCCTTCAGCCCGCCGTATTCGATGATCGGGGTTTTCGCAAGCGGGCCCGGTTTCGGGATGCGCACGTCAAGGCGGTAATGCACCCAGTCCATGCCGGCCTGAATGCGGAAGGTGATCGGCGTGATCATGTCGACGAGGCGCATCGAGATGTTGCCGACGCCATGCGCGTTGGCGGGCGTGATGCGGAACACGTTGCCGCCTTCTTCAGGCGCCATGATCGAGAACGGGCCTGCGGTCACCATGTCCTGAATGGGCCAGGGCGCGCCGGTCGCATCGAGGATCGAGATGGAGGTTACGTTGCCGGCCGCCACCTTGATGACGATAGGCGCGCCGGACGGATCGAGCGACGCGGTCTGCACTTCGCTTTTCGGTTCCGGCACAGTGATCGGCGTTTCGGCCGCTTCGCGGCTCATGCGGAACGTCTCCAGCGTTTTGCGGATCTGGCTGGGCTGCAGCGGCAGCAGTTGCTTCAGCGCCTGGTTGAAGGTCTGGTCTTCGATCTTCTTGCGCGCTTCTTCCTGTTCCTGCTCCATCAGCGCCTGCAGTTCTTCGGGCGTCTGCGGAGTAGCGCCATAGCCGCCGGCGCCGGAGGGCGACGCGGTTGCGCCCGCCTTCACGGGAAGGCCGAGGCCGGGATTTTTGACGGAGCCCGCGATCGGATCGAGCGGCGCGTCTTCTTCTTCGTCGTCGGGAGACATCACGCCCGAGCCCTTTGCGGGAGAGCCTGCGCCTGCTGCCGGGCCCTTGTTGGACTGCAGCTTGTTGCGGAAGGCTTCGAATTCATCAAGCCCTTTGTCCTGCGCGAACGCCGGTGTGTGCAAGCCGATGATCGCAAGCACCACGGTGCAAAATAGCAAGCGCCCCATTCCTGTCTCCTCCAGGTTTAATTCTCGCCCGCAAAAAGTTCCCCCGTCCGCACAAATAATCCGGCCGGGGTCGCGCGAAAGCGCGTCTGCGGAATTAACAATTTATACCTGACTGCTTCTAAAACAAATAGCGTTTTTAATATGTTGCGCAGATTTTCATGAAGCTTAACCATATTGCACAACAACCGGCCGCACCGCCTGCGCGCCGCAGCAAGACAAGTATATGCCGCACAGCGCGTCAACAGTTTTCAGAAGATACGCGCAGCGGGCGCGCCGCATCGCGATGGCGGATGCGGCTTTGGCCAGCAGGTGATTTTATTAGAGCGCGAGGAAAGTCTTGATGCCGATACCCATCGGGTTCGACTGGGTCGGCAGGCGGATGATGACCAGACGCAGGCGCGTGCGGATGATGCGCGTTTCGGAACCCGCGCGCACGGTCAGGATCGTCGGCACTTCGATGATCCAGCTGTAGTCGCCGTTAAAGATGCCTTCCGCCAGAATGCTGGGCGTGGCGGTCGGGATGGCGGTCATGATGTGCTGATTCGCCAGCATCGCCTTCAGCATGCGGGCGCGCAAAAGACCTTCGGAGAAGCTGCGCCAGCCTTCGTCGGAAAACAGGCGGCGGGCGCGGCTCATGCGTTCGTCGATATCATGGAAGCCGAAGGTCATGACTTCGGTGGCGGCGGCCGCGGCCCAGCGCAGGATCGCGTCGCGGTTCACGTTGGGCAGCGACAGGCCGACCAGGCGGCGCTGCGTGCCGCCGGGGCTGACCGCGTCGTAGCTGTCCTGCGGGATGAAGTTGGAGATATAATAATAGACGAAGCCCGTGCCCGCCACCATCAGCAGCCCCAGCAGCTTGACCATGATCATCAGGTTCTTGAATCCGTCGCGATAGCTCGCCATATCCTCGAGCACGTAGGATTTCATTGCCTGATCGGGTTGCTGGGCGGTTGCGTCGGCCACTTTATATCCGCTTCCTTGTCTGTCGGTTACGTATTCTTAGTTGCGCTGCGCCGCGATCCACTGCGCGATGCCGACGCCCGACGGGTTTTCAAGCGACGGCACGCGTTCGATCACCAGCTGCAGGTCGAGGTTGTCGGTGCGGGTTTCCTTCACGCCCTGGTATTTCACGGCGATCGGCATTTTCAGGATCCAGCGGTAACGGCCGTTCAGCACGCCCTGCTGCGTCAGCACGGGCGCGGATCTGGGCGTGGTCGTCACGATCTGCTGCAAACTTTGCACCGAATCGAGGATGTGCGATTTCTGGAGCGCGTTGGTGAAGGTTTCCCAACCCGTCTTGGTGAAGCTTTTCGACGCGTTCTGCAGTTCTTTTTGATAGTTGAGATAGCTGAACGACATGGTTTCGGCGACCGCGGTCGCAACCCATGACAGAAGCGCCGGCGTATCGAGGTTCGGCTGGTCGAGCGGCTGCAGCTGCATGATGCGGCCGTCGGCGGTCGTTGCGAAATAGCGGTCTGACGGCACGGCGTTGTTCATGTAAACGATCAGCGTCAGGATGAGGCCGATGATGACGATGCCTTCCAGCAGCGCGATTTTAATCAGGTTGCGAAAGCCGTCGCGGTAGAATTCGTTGCGCGTGACGATCGTCACCAGCGGGCCGGAAATCGGCATCGGCTTGCCCGTGCCGCCGGCGGCAGCATTGGCGGCGGGCTTCACGGAGGTTTTCGCAACCGCGCCGCCCTTGGCAAGCGACGGCGGTGCGGGCGTGTTGGTGGCGGGCGCGTTTTTCTTGCCGCCGCCGAGACCTTTTACAAAGCTGGCGAGCGGGCTTGTGACCTCGGGCGGTGCATTGGCGACTTCCGCTTCCTGCGTTTCCTGATCCTGGTTTTCGTTCTCGGTCATCGACATATCGCCCTTTGTTTTCCCCCTCAATGCCATTTAAAAACCGGCGGGGAACAGCCCGATTTTAAAACACAATTCTTAAAATACTATGTTACCCAAGCGGTTGGAGCAACAGTTAACGGGCAGCGCGTATCACGTGCGCCTTTATGGTTAGCGCGGCGGCTTGCTGCCCGCAAGCGATGCGGCGGCAGGACCGCCACGCTGCCTCTACAAATATGACGCGGCGGGCGGGGGCATCCTTGGGTTCAAAAACAGGGCTGAGGCTGAATTTATTTAAACAATTGATTTTACAAGATTATTTTATATTTATGCCGCGATTCCGTCTCTTGCATCCCGCCGGCATTATGATAAGTTGAAACCCTCACACCCCATACCGGAAAAGACGATGCCGTTACAGGATGACTTCAACGAGAATGCCGATGAATGGTTCGCGCTGGAAAACGGCAGCTACCCCGCCGTGCCGCGCGCGCCGGCGGAGGATGTGATCGCCGTGCGCGGCATGCTGCCGCTGGTGATAAGAGACACCGGCGCTTTCCGCGCGCAGGCCGATATCGTGGAGGCCGCGCTGCTGATTCTGTCGCAAAGCCCCCATGCGCGCGCGCTGGCGCAGGCCGCGCTGAAAAACAATTACGCCATCTGCATCGACAATATCGTGCATGACAGCGGGCGCGTGGAATCGCACGGCCATACCGACCACCTGAACCGCCGCATTTACGCCGTGCCGGAGGCCGATCCCGTCGTGCTGGCGCTGCGCATCGCGCATGAACTGGCGCATGTGGCGCAGGCCGAAAAAGGTTTTGAATTTTCCGTCCTGAAGCAGACGCCGCAATCCGCCATCCGCGAATTGATGGCGCTGGAGGGCGATGCGCGCGCGCATGAATTTATCGTGGCGCTGGAACTGGCGTATAAAACCGAAACCGATCCCGCCCAGCGCCTGCTGTTCCCGCAGGCGATCGACGCGGTGATGGAAACGCTGGGCGGCGAGATGTCGAAAAAGCTGGTCGCGCATTTCCGCCCGCAATTCCCCGATATCGACCGCGACGAAATGATGGCGCGCGTGTTCAAATCGTTCTATGCCGCGATCCCCCTGCGCGCGCATTACGAAGCGTCCGTGCTATACGCGCTGCAAGGCGTCGATGCGGCGGATGCCGCGAACCCCGCGCTGTTCGCGCAGGAATTCGACAGCGCGCAAACCTTGCAAAAACTGGGCGGATATGCGCAAAAAGCCGCCAGATACCTCGATCTTGATTCCCCGCAGATGGCGGGCATCACGCAAGCCACGCATGAACAGCTGGCCGCATGGCAGTTGAAGCGCGATACGACACAGGCAAAGCCCGCACCAAGGAAAGCACCGTCCCCATGACCACCACCGACGAATTCCGCGCCGCCGCCGCGGCCGCAACCGCGCCCGCGAACGATAACGCCGCCGAAGCGCCCGCCGCCAGCCCCGACAAGCGGTTGCTGGACGCGGTCGAAAAAGGCGATATCGAGGCCGCGCGCGACGCGCTGACGCTGGGCGCCTCCATCAACGCGCGCGACGAATTGCAGACCACGCCGCTGATGATCGCGGTCTTCGCCAAAAACGCGGCGATGGTGCATTTCCTGCTGGCGAACAAGGCCGATGTGCTGGCGGAAAGATCGTCCGAGGGCGCGCTGCATCTGGCCGCGCGCGCCGATGTGCCCGAAATCACCGAAACCCTGCTGCATCACGGCGCGGGCGAACATTTAACGCTCGCCACCCAGAACAATAAAATGACCCCGCTGCATATCGCCGCGCTGACCGGCAGCGAAGACGCCGCGCGCCAGCTGATGGGTGCGGGCGCCGCCGTCAATTATCGCGGCGAGAATTACATGAGCGCGGTCGATGTCGCAGCACAGGCCGGCCATGTGAACATCATCCGCATGCTGGTGACCGAAGGACAGGGCGATTTGCGCGGCGCGCGCGAGGGCAAGGGATTCGACCCCATGTTCTACGCCATCGCCGGCAGGCATACCGATGCCGTGCGCGAATTGCTGCGCCTGGGATCCGACCCCCTGAAAACCGATCCCGATATGCCGAACCGCACGCCGCTGGGACAGGCGGCGGCGCTGGGCGAAGCGGAAATCGTGAAGCTGTTTCTGGCGCTGCCCGACGGCACATATA
>JADYYV010000344.1 GCA_020853455.1 Alphaproteobacteria bacterium
AGACCTGAGGTTACCGGTGTTTGTATATTTGTGGTAATCAGGGCTCAATGAATCATAATTTTTGTTCAGGACGTCGGTGAAGACGTTATAAAATACAGACCCGTTCACTTTGTAGCCGTTTGGCCCGCGCCACTCCGCCACCGCCTCGTAATTTTTAATATGCTCTTCTCTGTTATCCGGATTGGCGGCCCAGGAGGTATATGCATCGTAATCACGCTCGTACACGTTCGGCGCGCGGAAAGCTGAACCGTATAGCAGCTTGATCGTTGTGGATGGCTTGGGATTCCAGATCAGGCCGAGACGCGGGTTTAACTGGACATTGTCGATCATATGATGCTGATCAAGGCGCAGACCCGCGCTCAAGGTCAGGTTATCAAGTATCTGGTAAGAATCCTGCGCAAACAGGCCGCTTCGGATGCCGCTGCGATTGCTATCCTGATAAACGCCAAAGATGTCGTAATCGTATAGTTGCTGGTTAAAGTCATACTGTACCTCGGCACCAACCACGATCTTGTGGCGGTCAAAAGCGGTGCTGACTAACGTCGCTTCGGCACCGGCCCATTGCCCGTTGTAGGAACTTGTCAGGATATAGGGGCCGAAGAAGTCATATGGGTATTGCAGCTTTGAATCATAGGCATGCACATAGCTGCGCAATTCGATGCTGTTTTTTTCGTTGAGCTGCTTGTTATAACGCATATCGGCATAGGCCTGCGTATCGAGCGTGTCGTTGCCCTGTACGTTAAATTCAGTGACATACGGAGCGGTTGGTACTTTTTTATAGCGGCTCTGATAGCCGGCAGCGTAAGTGAAATCGCCTTTTTGCACCTTGGCATAGAGACGCTTTGAATTTTCGTCATCCAGATTGTGCGCGATGCCGTTGTTCTCGAGCGGATTGTCAAACTCGGGATAGTAAAGG
Source organism: Alphaproteobacteria bacterium (assembly GCA_020853455.1). GTDB lineage: Bacteria > Pseudomonadota > Alphaproteobacteria > Micavibrionales > UBA2020 > JAPWJZ01. The sequence continues at coordinate 917 of JADYYV010000344.1, forward strand.
TTTTCCTGCCCGCCCGAAATATAACCGGAAGCGGATATAAGCACATTCGCGCCGTTAGAGAAGCTTTTGCCGTAAGTCGCGCGCGCAACGCCGGTATTGAAGCTGCCTACGCCTGCCTCAACCTGAGTTCCATTGAAGTCGGAGCCCTTTTTCGTGACGACGTTTACAACGCCCATCATCGCGTTTGCGCCATAAATCGACGATCCCGGGCCGGGAATGTACTCGATGTGGTCGATCAGCGCCATATCGAGCATGAATTCTTCGCCAACATATGCGGCGTCATAGACGTTTTCGTTCATGCGCCGGCCGTCTATCATGATAAGCACGCGGGAGCTTGAATAGCCGGTCATGATGAACCCGCGCGTTCCCAGCGAATTATAGTTGCGGTCGCTGCTGGTATAGATGCCATGCAACCCGTTCAGCGCGTCGCCTAATGTGCGATAGCCGTAATGGCGGATGTCGTCTGCTGTGATGATTTCGACGATCGAGGGGGACTCGCTTGCCTTCTCGGCGTATTTGGATGCGCCGGTGACCAGCACTTCGACTTCGACAAGTTTCTCCAGCGGCATGTCCATCAGGTCGGCTGCCGACAAAGTCTGAGCCTGCGCCTGCGCCGGTATCACCAGCAGGGCGGCAGCTAAACAAAGTGGCAGGATATGACCGTATCGCGACAAACTCTTGGCCTCGCTTTTCTAAAAGTATAGTCCATCCTCCCCTGTCCTTTGCAAAGGGATAATTTGACATCCGGTCTCCTGACCTGCGTATTTCCAGTTTCTGGAAATTTGCGGGTGCTAAGCCTTCAAAAGCAGGGGAATGAAGTTGACCTGCGACACGGTTAAAGTTTTAATGGGTGTATGAGACCGGTATTCCATTATTTTATGGCGTTCATGATTATGGCCACTTTGTGGACCAGCATATCTACGCGCGCCGATGCCGAAAACGTCGATAGCAAATATACGCTCATCTCCGCTTATATCTATAATTTTACGCAACTCACGACATGGCCTTCGGGCGTGATGGAGGAAAGCTTTACGGTTTGCGTGGTCGGGCAAGACCCGTTTGGCGCCAATCTGGAGCCCATCAAAAGCCGCAAGGTGAACGACAAGAAAATCATCATTCGCCACCTCAGCGGTTCAGACAGCGACGTGAAGTCCTGCAACGCGCTGTTTGTATCAGGATCGGAAAACCGCAATTTGAAGACGATACTGGCGCAGATCAAAGGCACGCCGGTGCTGACCATGAGCGACATATCCGGTTTTTCCAACCAGGGCGGCATGGTTGAATTCAAGCTTGAAGACGGCAAAATCGGCATATGGGTTGCTTTGTCGCAGGTGCGCGTGACAGGACTTTCCATCAGCTCGAAGCTGCTGTCGCTTGCCAACATGAACATCCGGTAAGGGCTTCCTGCGCTTACCTAACAAAAGGCTGACTTAAGAATGCGTTTTTCCTTCCGCAACCTGATCATCTTCAACTCCCTCGCCTTCATGATCATTCTGGGCGGCGTCGGGTACGACCTGATCAACACGCAGGCTAAAACCGTGGGCGAGGTCATTTCACTTTACGACCGCAACTTTGAAGGCGTCCATTATTCGAACGCCGCGCAACTGGCTTTCAAAAGCCTGATGCTCGGCCATCAGGGCGCTGAAGCCACGCTGACCGATCAATCATCTCTGGACGATATTGAATCGATCAAGGCGATACTTGATCAGGCCAAGGAATGGGCGTCTAACGACAAGGAAACGTCGCTTATCTTCGACCTGCAGGACAAGCTTTCTGCGCTTCCCAAAAGCACAAGCCTTCAGGCGGACGCCACAATCATCGACAAGGACCTTGCGCGGCTGGTCGGCAATTATCAGGCCGATCGCGTGACCTCCATCGATGCCGCCGCCGAAAAAATTGCGAAAACGCGCGATTCAATGGGCATTATCCTGCTTTGCGCCATCGTGCTGGCGGCGATTTTGAGCGTCTGCATCATCCGCGCCACGATTCCACAACTGCGCTACAGCGTTTCGATCGCGAAAAAAATCGCAGACGGCAAGCTTGATAACGATATTCCCGTGCGCGGGCTGACCGAAATCGCGCAATTACTCGGGGCGCTGGCAGGCATGCAAAAAGCAATCGCCCAGAACCTTGAACAGGTGAAAGGCCTTGCCTCCATCCGGCAGGCCGCGGAGGAAGACCGTCGCTCACTCCTCCTCTCCCTTTCGGAAAGTTTCGAGAAGAACATCCTGAAATGCGTTGATTCCGTGTCGGTAGCATCGGGCAACCTGACTACTTCGGCCGGCAACCTGTGCAATACCGCCAAGGAAACGCTGCGGCAGGCCACTTCGGTGTCGTCGGGCGCGTTCGAGGCTTCGACCAACGTGCAAACAGTAACGAATTCTGCCAGCGACCTTGCGACTTCCATCTCGCAAATCTCGATGCTGGTGCAGGAAGCGACCGCCGTTTTCGGCGATATCTCGAACGAGGCGCGGCAGACAAACGACCGCATGAAAGTGCTCTCGACCGCGGCACAGAACATCGGCGACGTCGTCAACCTGATCAACCATATCGCGGCGCAGACCAACCTTCTGGCCCTGAACGCAACGATCGAAGCCGCGCGGGCGGGCGAAGCGGGCAAGGGATTTGCCGTCGTCGCATCCGAGGTAAAAAACCTCGCCAGCCAGACGGCGAAGGCGACCGAAGATATCCGCACGCAAATTTCAGAAATGCAGCAATCGACCCATGCCGCAGTCGCCGCGATCGAAAGCATCACGAAAATCATCGAACGATGCAACCTCATCCAGACAACCATCAGTTCCGCCGTGGTCGAACAGGATGCTTCGACAAACGAAATCACCCGCAACGTGACCGAAGCCGCGCATGGCACATCGGATGTGTCTCACAATATCACGGCGGTCATGAAGGCGGCCGAAGTGACGGGCGAGGCCTCTACGGCAATGCTGGATGAGTCCAAAAAACTGCTCAAGGAAGCGGATGTGCTGCGCTCGGAAGTTCTGAAATTCCTTGGCAACGTGCGTTCCGCATAAATTTCGTCATTCTTCCCGTTCGCGGGAAGCACGGCGTTCGTCGATCCATTTCAGCGCTTTTTCCACGTTTATCAGCAAAACGCCTTCGGTAACCGGTTTGATGATGTAGCTCAGCGCGCCGGCCTTGACTGCCCCCGCGATCATCGATTTGTCGTCCTGCATCGACACGACAAACATCGCGACATCGTCATAACGCCTGTCGCCGCGCCATTCCTCCATCAGCGACACGCCGCTCCTGCCCGGCATGACCCAATCCAGGAAAACGATGTCATAACGTAAAGCGTCCATTTTTTCGTTCGCGTCGCCGGAATTTTCCGCTTCGTCGATATGCTTGAAGCCAAAGCTGGCCAGCATTTCATGCATCAACGAGCGTTGCATACGGCTGTCATCGACGATCAACACCCTTAAATAGGGAATTTTGCTTTTCGGCATGCGTTCCTCCGTCAGTTAAATTCAGGTCGAATATCATTTCGCATTTTCTTTCTGCACTGCCGCAACCGGTATGGCAGCCATATGGACGCCCGACATGTCGGGACAGAGCCTCAATTTGGTATTAAGCCCGATGGACGATTCGCAGGCCCCCAGCAGCAAGTAGCCGTCAGGTTGCAAACGCTCCGCCAGCCTGTCGAGCACTAATTTTTTTGTCGGCGTATCGAAATAAATCAGCACATTCCTGCAGAAAATAACGTCAAAACGCCCCATTGATTCCATAGGCTTCAGCAGGTTGAATTTGGCAAACCGGATCATCTGCCTCAGGCCGTCCTGTACGCGCCATTTAGTGTTTTCCATGGTGAAGTGGTCAAGGATCAGTTTCATGGTCAGGCCGCGCTGGATATCGAAATGCGTATACAGCCCCTCCTGCGCCTGCATCAGCGCGTCATCGGCGATATCTGTCGCGGTGATCTGCACAGCCCAGCCGGGATGCGCTTGCAGGAATTCACGGGCAACCATAGCGATGGAATACGGTTCCTGACCAGTCGAACAGGCCGCCGACCAGATGCGGATCGTCTTTGTCGCGGCATTTTTTTTGACAAGCGCGGGCAGAATGTTGTTTTTAAGGTGCGTAAAAGGCAGGCTGTCACGGAAGAAAGAAGTTTCCTTGGTCGCCATCGCCTGCACGACCAGCGATATCGTGCGTGGATCAAGCTTGGCACGCAAATTCCGCGTAAATTCGTCAAGCGTTGCGAATTCCATGCTACGCGCCACCGGATCCAGCCTTGTGGTCAGCAAATAGGTTTTGTCCTGCGTTAGCGACAGACCGGAGTGGTCGATCAGCAGCTTTTGATAAAAGTTGAAATCGTCGAGGTTCATGATTTACCTCGCGCAGAAACGTCGAGCAGCGTGCCGCGCACCGCACGTGCAAGGCCCGAGACGGGTAAAACGGCGCTTGCCAGACCCGCATTCGCCACACTGCCCGGCATTCCCCAGACAATCGACGATTCCTGATCCTGAACGACGATACGACCGCCGGCCTGCGCCAGGATTTCGCTGCCGGCAAGACCGTCCTTGCCCATGCCTGTCAGGATCACGGCCATAATGTCGCCGCCATACGCTTCGACGGCGCTGCGCAGCATCACATCGACTGACGGCTTGCAAAAATTTTCAGGCGGGCCATCGTTCAGTCCTATCGTCACGCGTTGGCCGGATTTCCTGAGCACCATATGGCTGCCGCCGGCAGCAAGGTAAATCCGGCCGGGTTCCAGCAGCAGCCCTTCGCTACCCTCGATGCATTCTATACCTGTTTCCTGCGTGATCTGCCGGGCGAGGATCGAGATAAACTTTTCCATCATATGCTGCGTAATCACAATAGGCACAGGAAGCGTGCCCATTTCCTTCAGTAACGATATGACTGCGTTTGGCCCTCAGGTCGAACTGCCGATGGCGACAAGCTTCGGACGGAACGACACAAGATCGGGTGCCGCTGTGATACGCGCTGTTTCTCCCGACTGCTTGA
>JADYYV010000345.1 GCA_020853455.1 Alphaproteobacteria bacterium
CGCGATGATCGGGTGTTCGACGGATGCTGCCGCGTAATAGCGTTTATAGGTCGCGCCGCTGGCATAGGGGTTCGGCACGGCCTTGGGCAGCCAGAGCAGGAAGCCGATGAAACAGCCCGCCGCCGCCATACGCAGCATCCCGGGCGAAATGCTGTATTTCATGACCTTGATACGCCCCAGCGCGGCGGGCAGCAAAATCACGCCACGCATGATCGTCATCATCACGACGCTGAGCGACACAACCAGTGAAATTGTCGGGATATAAAGCGCCTTCACGTAGTCCTTGCCCGTTTCCATTTCAATCTCGTCATCGGGGTGCAGCTTGCGGTCGTTGCGCAGGTCATCCAGCATCGCGGTCACAAGACGCTGGTTGCCGGGCACGACGTATTTCTTGAAAAACATTTCCTCCGTCATCAGCATCTGTTCGACGGGCGGCAGCGTGGTATCGACGCCGAGCGTTTTCATGAATTCTTCTTCGCTGAGCCCCGGCGGCAGTTTCTTGCCGAATTTGCGGTTCCATTTTTCTTCCGCCTGTTCCTTGATCATCGCGCTCACCTTGCGCTCGAAATCGGCCGGTTCGTATTCCCATGTTTCGGGCAGCGTGAAATCGGGCATATCAAATCGTGTGCGCACCGCCGCCTGCACCTTTTCATTCACCAGCTTTTTGGTTTTCGGGTGTTTCAGGAAGTCTTCTTTCTTGTCGATGCTGGGCGGGTAACCGGCGGCCAGCGTGAAATCGCGGATGGCCTTTTTCTGCGCGGCGCGGATCTGCGGCGTGGCGTCGATATCGGGGCAGTCCTGTTCCCGCGCGGCGCAGATGGCGTTCACCGTGCTGCCGACGGATAAGGCCTCGCGCATCGCCTGCTTGGCGACCACGGATATCGTCTGCTCGAAATCATAGACCGCGCCGCGGTATTTTTTCCACCCGGCCTCAAGCTCGGCATCGATTTCGGCGCTCGCCTGCTTGGCTTGCTGGTCAAGCGAGGCCGGATCAACGGCGTTGCGGTACATCTCCGACGCTTTTTTATAGGGGTTGTAATATTTGGCGTAGAACTGGTTGCTGATGTCTTTTTCGTATTTGTCGCGGGTTTTTTCGACCTTCTTCACATAGCTTTTATACTGGTCCTGCGGCGAAAACCACACGCCCCGGATGGCGGCGGATTCCACAATCGAATCGCGGTTCATTTCAAGGTCGCGCAGGATCGCTTCCGGCTTCATCATCCAAAGCGCGCTGACGATAATCCGCGTCGCCTTCAGGTCGGGCGCGCCTTGGTCGTCCTTGCACAGCTGCAGGTCGCCCAGCGTCAGCACGCAATCCTCCAGCCCTGCCCGCAGCATCAGCATATATCTTGCGTTCTGGCGTTCTTCCCAGTCGGTTGTATCGACGACATAGCTTTCGATCAGGAGTTTTTGCCCAAGGAACATCGCCGGCCAAGCCAGCAGGATCAGGCAGATGATAATCTGCGGCCGCCAGCGGCCCGCGCTTGCCAGCACCATGAACAGGCCCAGAAGCGGCAGCACGCTGATCATCGTTTCGATGGGTTCCAGCCCCAGCGGCGCGGTATAACCGCTGGGCATCAATTCAGGCACGCTGTGGCGGAACACCATGATAAACGGAATGATGCAGACTGTGGCGACGCCCAGGAACAGCCCCCAATCCTTGCGCCGCCTCAACCGGAAACCGGATGACTGGAACAGCCCCAGCACCAGCAGCGTAAAGCCATAGGCCGAAACGGTGCGCCCGAAATACTGCAGCTTGTCGAGCGCGTCGGGGTCGGATTTGACGCTGCCCGCCACCTCCAGCAGCTGCATGTTGAACACAGCCTCCGCCACAATATAGACGACGCTGAGGACAAAGAAAAACAGGCCAAGCGGCGTGAAAAACGCGCGCTTCGGCGCTGCGGTTTTCATTGCTGGCGAGGTTTTCTTTTTGGCCTTCATCCGCCCATTATATCATGGGGATGCAAACCGGCTCTAGCCGCTTTTGCTGTCCTTGAGCGCGATGCGTTTCTGGATAAGGCCGACGGGGCGGTTGGTTTTGGCGGCGGAGCGGAAATATTCCATGACAAAAACGCGCAGCGCGCCGGTGAAGGATGCCGCCGGATGCTTCAGGTCCGACACAGCAGAACACAGGTCGTGAACGGTGCAGCCTTGCGTTGCGGCCACTTCCTCCAGCGCTTCCCACATCTCGGGCTCCAGCCGCACGCTGGTGCGGCGGCCGGAAATGCGCACGTTCTTGCTGATCAGCTCTCCGCCCAGTAATTGCTGGGCGGCGGCTGCGCTTTCCGGTGATTTGGCTTGAAATGTCTCGTCCTGGTTCATGCCCGTGCCTTATTAATACAGGGATATGCAGCCAGATTGGACTACACAACTATTAATTGCAAATAGAAAAATAAAACAACATAAAATAGCATCTGTAGCCGGCATCCCGAGCATAATCCGGCTCCGGCGCACCACACAGTTCAGCGACCTTTCTTAAACGCATTCGTGTTAAAATAGATAATCGAACAATATCAAAGGGAAAGTTTCAGGCAGCTTTCCCGCTACTTGTTTTAGGGGGAGCGGAACGCCATAATTTCAGAATGTGGGATTTCAAGATAAAGCCTTTCGTTCGCGGTCGCGACAAACTGACCGACAACCTGCCCGCCATCCGCAAAAACTGCGAGATCGGCGGCTGTGAAAACCTTGGCGAATTCAAGGCACCCAAATCCCGCTATGACCTGCGCGATTATTACTGGTTCTGCCTCGACCATGTGCGCGAATACAACGCGAACTGGGATTTCTTCAAGGGCATGGGCCGCGCCGAGATCGAACATCATATGCAAAAGACCAGCGTCTGGGACCGCCCCACCTGGCGCATGACGCAGGCCGGTTTCAACGAAGAAAAAGCCCGCCAGAAAATCTATGAAGCCTTCACCAGCGGCGAGAGCGTTTTCGGCGATTTCAACGCACGCGGAGATGGCGACGAACAGCAGGAAGCGCATATCGATGTCGCATCCATCCCCCACCCGACCGTGGAGGCGCTGGCCGTCATGGGCCTTGCCCCGCCCGTTGGCTGGGAAGAGGTCAAGACGCGTTATAAAACCCTTGCCAAAAAATACCATCCGGATACCAA
>JADYYV010000346.1 GCA_020853455.1 Alphaproteobacteria bacterium
CATTTTAATCAGTCTTTCGCGCGCTCGACATACGAAGAATCTTCGGTACGCACGACGATGCGGGTACCCGCTTCGATATGCGGCGGTACAAGCACGCGCGCGCCGTTTTCAAGAACGGCAGGCTTGTAAGACGACGACGCGGTCTGGCCCTTCACGACGGGGTCCGCTTCGGAAATCATCATGGTGACGGTTTCGGGCAGCGTGACGGACAGGGGCTTTCCTTCGTTCATCTGCAGGATGCAGATCATGTTTTCCTGCAGGAACACGGCGGGTTCGCCGATCAGTTCCTTGTCGACGATCACCTGGTCGAAGGTTTCGGTGTGCATGAACGTATAGTGGCTGCCGTCGCTGTAGAGGTACTGGTATTCTTCCTCGTCGACGCGCGCGCGCTCGACCATGTCCTGCGTTGCGAAACGGATGTCCATTTTCGTGCCGGACTGGATGTCGCGCATGATGACCTGCGCAACGGCTGCGCCTTTGCCGGGGGAGCGGAGTTCGTTCTCGACGATCACCCAGAGTTTGCTGTTGTATTCGACGACCATCCCTTTACGGAGGGTGTTTGCGGCGACTTTTGCCATGAATGCACCTTGTTTTCTTCAATTGTCATAAAATTCTTGCGCGGGATCATTCCTTGCGCGAGGCGATTGCTTTACCTAAATTTTTTAACGCCGTTTGTAAATCATTATCTTTAATATCGGCGGTGACAGCGTCGATGGACTGCTGCTCTTGCAGGGTCAGCGGCTTGATTTTGACGGGCTTGGGCTTCTTATTATCCATAATAGACGAATCCTGGATAATCTTGATGTCCTTGATGGCGGGGTAGCCGAAAAAGGCGTTCAAGCGCTCGATCATCAAATTCTTCTGATAGCTGAATTCAAGGGCGAAAGCGGGCTGCACGCCCAGCATCAAAACGGCCTGCGGCGAGCCGCCTTTTTCCGTCTCGGTCTTCCGCTGGAATTTCAGCTCGACCGGCATGGTATGGGCGGCGGTATCGGGGCCGACGATATCCACCCATTGCGCGATCAGTTTGCCGAACAGCAGGTTCTTCTTGCCAAAGATATCCTTGGTCAAGCCGGGCACAAGATCGGAAAGCGGGCGCGGGCGTTTAAAGGTTGTCATAGGGCATTAGTATGTCTATTTAGTTTCCCAGGTCCAGCGTCAAGAAATCGCCCATCCCGCGCCTCCAGCAGCAATTGCTGGACTGGTTCGACCGCCACCAGCGCGTCATGCCGTGGCGCGCCGTGAAGGGCAGGCGGCCGAACCCTTACCATGTCTGGCTGTCGGAGATTACGCTGCAGCAGACGACGGTTATCACCGTCGGCCCGTACTTCCTGAAATTCATCGGCAAATGGCCGACCGTGCAGGATCTGGCGGCGGCGCAGCTGGACGATGTGCTGGCGGCATGGGCGGGGCTTGGTTATTACGCCCGCGCGCGCAACCTGCATAAATGCGCTGTTGCCGTGGCCGATAAATGCGGCGGTAAATTCCCGCGTGACGTGGACGGATTGCTGGACCTGCCGGGCATCGGCCCCTATACGGCGGCGGCGGTATCATCCATCGCCTTCGACCAGCCTGCGGTCGCCGTGGATGGAAATGTGGAGCGGGTCGTCAGCCGGTTCTTTGCCATTGAAGATCCGCTGCCGTTATCCAAACCCGCCATACGCGCAGGCGCGGCAAAACTGGCCGACGGTGTCGGGCGCCCCGGCGATTTCACGCAGGCCTTCATGGAACTGGGCGCGACTGTCTGCACGCCGCGCAAACCCAAATGCACGCTTTGCCCGTGGCGGGACGGCTGTGCCGGACGCAAGGCAGGCATTCACGAAGAACTGCCGCGCAAGCTGCCGAAATCGGTCAAGCCCGTCCGTTACGGCAAGGTCTATTGGATCAGCAATGCCAGGGGCGAATTCCTGATCCACAAGCGCGCAGGGCAGGGGCTTTATGAGGGTATGTACCAGCTGCCGACGACCGACTGGGTGACCGACAGAAAAGCCGCAGCAGCCCTGCCGCCGCCCGTCAAAATCACCCGCCTGCAGCCGCTGGAGGCCGAAGTGAGGCACAGCTTTACCCATTTCGACCTCGTGCTGGATATTTGGACGGGTGATACGAAAAATACCACGCTCGCGCAGCCGGTATGGATTACAGCAAAGAAACTGGACGATTACGCGCTGCCGACGCTGATGAAAAAGGCTATCCGGCTGTGCCTGAACGGGAAAACCAAGACAGCTTGAGTATTCCTGCGCCAAAACCTATTATGAGTAGCTGAATTTTTCCGGAGTGAACTTTATGAGATTCTTTGTCACCGTCTTCGCAGCCTTCCTGCTTATGCTCGCCTTCGGCGCCGCGCGCGCAGGTGTTATCGGCGGGGACAAGGGCGAGTCCTTCGCCGATCCCACTTACAAGGAACTCACGCAAACGCTGGTCATGATGGACGGCGTCGATATCACCGACCCGCTCGTCGCCAACGGCTACGCCAAGATGATGTTCTGCGACCTGTGGAAGACGAACAGCAAAAACGACTTCGACTGGCAGAAAATCCGCCAGCAGATCGTCAACCGCGTCACCCAGCACAAGGATTACTACCGCATCCAGTACCAGCTGGGCGGCACCATCTTCCTGAACGTCTATAACTTCGAGACGCAGGATTTCCCCTTCAAGCCGGAAAGCGCGCTGACGCGCGTAGGTTCGATGTCGCTGCTCGACATCTCGTTCCTGTCCGACAAGGAAAAGGGCATCAAGAAACTTTGCGGCGACACCGAATTGTCGGTCGTGTTCCCCGTCAACTTCACGGCGCAGATGCACCAGCCCCTGACCTTCGACCGCCTGAAAATTCCGATGGACGAGGCCAAGCAGCTGCTGGACAAAATGGCCGCTATGAAAAACACCGACCGCCGCCTGTATGTGCGCTTCCGTTTCCGCCTGCAGTCGCTGATCAACAAAATGCCGCCGCCGCCGATCAACCTGCGCCGCACCCGCGCGATGTTCGTGTCGGAACTGTCGCAGATCGACGTGTTCCTCGACAAGGACATGACGAAGTTCGTGACGACGGTATTTATCCGGTAATTTTTAAAGCGTTGTTTCCGGCTTTTTCTGCGGGGCTTGCGCCGCAGTTTGCGGCTTGCGCGCAGGCGCGGGCGGCAGCCATATGGCCTTCAGGATATTCACGCCCGCATCCGACAGGCAGCGCGCGATGCTGACCAGCATGGCAAGGCCCGCGATAAACAGGTAGGCAAGGCCGAACATTTTCATCGGCGCGGAAATCCGGTATTCGCCGACGCGGCCATCCACCACCATCGTCATCGCGGGAACGTCTTTCTGCTGCGCGATATTGCCGAGGATATAAGTGAGCGTATCGACCTTTTCGGGATGGTACAGCACCTGCCACGCGGCGTAACCGAAGCACAGCGCCAGCGCCGCGCCGCCCGCGATCAGCAGGAGCGCCACAATCATCAAAAAGGGTTTGAGCTGTTGCTGCATAAGGCCACCGGAAAATGGATTTGGTCTAAAGCGGAATTGTCGGTTCGTTGTCGCGGCGCGGTTTCTTGGGCGACAGCGCGTCCAGCACGCGCAGGATGGTGACGCCCGTGCCCGTCAGCGCGCCGCCGACGCCGATCAGCGCGCGGAACACCATGATGCCGAGAAAAATCGTGAAAAACATTTTCACTGAATCATTCATTTCAAGCGTCCGCACATGCCCGTCGTCGGTAAAGGTGAAGGCGGGGGCTTCGGATGCCGGCACCGCCCTGGCGAACAGGTATTTCAGGCCCTCGACGTTTTCGGGATGGTAGAGCATCTGCCATGCCGCGTATCCGAACGCCATGACAAGAAACGCGCCGCAAACGATCAGCACAATGGCCAAAATCGTCAGC
>JADYYV010000347.1 GCA_020853455.1 Alphaproteobacteria bacterium
AAGATATCAAGACAAGTTTCGGGGGATATATAATGTCGAAGACGCGGTTCAAGCGTGTGCTTCTCAAGATTTCGGGCGAAGCCCTGATGGGCGGCGGCGAATACGGCATTGATACCGAAACCGTCAATCGCGTCGCGCAAGACGTAAAAGATGCCCTCAAACTCGGCGTGCAGGTCTGCCTCGTCATCGGCGGCGGCAACATCTTCCGCGGCGTCTCCGGCGCTTCGGTCGGTATGGACCGCGCTTCGGCAGATTATATGGGCATGCTTGCGACCGTCATCAATTCACTTGCGATGCAGAACGCGCTCGAGAAAATCGGCGTCGATACGCGCGTGCAATCCGCCATCCCTATGGACACCGTCTGCGAGCCCTATATCCGCCGCCGCGCGATCCGCCATATTGAAAAAGGCCGCGTGGTGATTTTTGGCGCCGGCACCGGCAACCCGTTCTTCACGACCGACACCGCCGCCGCGCTGCGTGCCTCAGAAATGGGCTGCGACGCGCTTTTGAAGGGCACGAAGGTCGATGGCGTTTATACCGCCGATCCCGCGAAAAACCCGAACGCGACCAAGTTCGATACGCTCACTTATCTCGACGTTCTCGCCCGCGACCTGGGTGTCATGGACGCTTCGGCGATTTCGCTTGCGCGCGAAAGCAAAATTCCAGTCATCGTTTTTTCTATCAAGAGCCCCGGCGCCTTCGCGGAACTTATGCAGGGAAGGGGCGCTTGCACCATCGTAACCGAGAAGGAAGTCGTCAATGGCTGACATCAATCTGAATGACCTCGAACGCCGCATGGGGGCATCCCATGAAAGCTATTCCAAGGAACTGGGCGGTCTGCGCACCGGTCGTGCCTCCGCCAGCCTGCTGGATACCGTGCAAGTCGAAGTTTATGGCGCGAAAATGCCCCTGAACCAGGTGGCCTCTGTTTCCGTCGCCGAAGCCCGCCTGCTGAACGTGCAGGTCTGGGATGCGAACAACACCAAGGCTGTCGAGAAGGCGATTGCCTCCGCAGGGCTTGGGCTCAACCCGCAGCCGTCGGGCTCGCTTATCCGCGTGCCGCTGCCGGGCCTGACCGAAGAGCGCCGCGCCGAACTGGCGAAGGTTGCCGCGAAATATGCCGAAGGCGCCCGCGTTGCTGTCCGCAACATCCGCCGCGAAGGTATGGATGCCGCGAAAAAACTGAAGTCCGAAGGCAAGCTGTCCGAAGATGCACTCAAGGTGAACGAAGAAAAGATCCAGAAGATGACCGACACCTGGATCAAGAAAATCGACGAGAGCCTTGCGCACAAGGAAACCGAAATCAAGCAGGTCTGACCTTTGTCATGACCCAGCCCGTCCCCAAGCTCGCTGTGCTGCCACAGCATGTCGCCATCATCATGGACGGCAACGGCAGATGGGCGACTGCGCGGGGGCTGAGCCGCACCGAAGGTCATAAAAAAGGCGCGGAAGCTGCGCAACGCGTGGTCGAGGCTGCGCGCGATCTGGGGATTCCCTATATCACGCTGTTCAGTTTTTCATCGGAAAACTGGAACCGTCCGCCCGCTGAAATCGACGACCTGATGAACCTGCTGCGTTACTACCTCACCCGCGAAATGGCGGAGATGAAGAAGAACGGCGCACGCCTGCTGGTCATCGGCGACCGCAGCAAACTGCCGCAGGACATCGTAAATATCATCCACAAGGTAGAAGACGAGACCAGGGATAACCGCCGCATCACCGTCGTGATCGCGCTTTCCTATGGCGGGCGTCAGGATATCGTTTTCGCGGCGCGCGAACTGGCGCGTCTTGCGAAGGCCGACGAAGTGGACATCGAGAAAATCGACGAGGATTTCTTTTCGCGCTACCTGATGACACGCGGCATCCCCGATCCCGACCTGATGATCCGCACCAGCGGTGAATCGCGCATCAGCAATTTCCTGATGTGGCAGCTGGCCTATGCCGAACTTTTCTTCACCAATACCCTCTGGCCCGATTTCGGCCGCAAGGATATGGAGGAGGCGGTTGCTTTCTTTAACGGTCGCGACCGCCGCTATGGCGGGTTGTCGCGCAAAGCAGGGGAATGAACATGACGGCGCCCAAAATCGACAGCTCCCTGAAAACCCGTTTGCGTTCCGTCCTGATTTTCGCGCCCATCGTCCTGATCGTCATTTATGCGGGCGGTCCTGCCTTCACCGTCATGATGGCGATTGGCGCCGGCATCGGCGCATGGGAATGGGCGCGCATGGTAACGCACAACCTGCATCCGCCGCGTCATCTGGCCCATGCGGCGGCGGTGGCGACCGGCGTTGCCACGGCGACAGCCGGCATGGTCGATAGCCCGCTGCCGTCGTTCTGTTTCCTGCTGGCGCTGTGCTTCCTTGTGTTCTGCTATAACTTTTCAAAAAAAGGCCCGAACAATCGCCTGCTCGTCTTCGGCCTGACCTATATCGGTTTTGCGATGATCATGATGATCTGGCTGCGCACGGCGCATGGCAACGCGCAGGGGCTGTTCCATATGATCACGCTGCTGTTCATTGTCTGGGCCAGCGATTCATGCGCGTATTTCACCGGCCGCACTTTCGGCGGGCCGAAACTGGCGCCCAAAATCAGCCCGAAGAAAACATGGTCGGGTTTCCTTGGCTCCAGCGTCGGCGCGGGTCTGGTTGCGGCGATGCTGGCATGCCCGGCTTTGCTTGAAAAATTCGCCGTCGGCACTATCGGCAACTGGGGCTGGATCGGCTATTTCATCCTTGGTTTTATTCTGGCGATGTTCGGGCAGGCGGGTGATTTGTTCATTTCGATCTTCAAGCGCAAGTTCGGCGTGAAGGATACCGGCACGCTGATCCCCGGTCATGGCGGCATCCTTGACCGCATCGATGCCTTGCTGCTGGTTGCGCTGCTGTTCGGCGCGCTGGCGGGTATTGTCGGAGGGTAATTCCCATGCCGCAGGCGGCAGACATCCGTACGCAGGCGCAGCCGCGCAGCGTCACCGTCCTTGGCTCCACCGGATCCATCGGCAAAAGCACGGTCGATCTGCTGCAGGGGCATCGCGGCAAATTTCATGTCCGCGCCCTGACAGCCAATAAAAACGTCACCCTGCTGGCGCAGCAGGCGCGGGCGCTGAATGCCGAATTGGCCGTTGTCGCCGACGAAAGCCTCTACAACGATTTAAAATCCGCACTTTCCGGAACCGGCATCCGCGCCGCAGCAGGTACTGCCGCCGTGTTGGAGGCCGCCGAACTGCCTAGCGACTGGATTATGGCTGCCATCGTGGGCGCAGCTGGCGTCGAGGCGACGTTGCGTGCCATCCGGCAGGGCAGCACGGTTGCGCTCGCCAACAAGGAGTCTCTCGTCTGCGCAGGACCGTTCATGATGGAGGCTGTCGCGAAATCGGGTGCGACGCTGCTGCCCGTCGATAGCGAGCATAATGCGGTATTTCAGGTTTTCGACACGCAGCACAGGGCAGGGATCCGGCGCATTATCCTGACTGCATCTGGCGGGCCGTTCCTGCGCCGCAGCCGCGAGAGCCTCGCCACCGTCACGCCGGCCGAGGCCATCCGCCACCCGAACTGGGCGATGGGTGCGAAAATCTCCGTTGATAGCGCGACGATGATGAATAAATCCTTGGAAGTCATCGAGGCTGCGTATTTGTTTAACCTGCCATCCGAGCAGATTGAAGTTCTGGTGCATCCGCAATCCCTTGTTCATTCAATGGTTGAATATATTGACGGAAGTATCTTGTCCCAAATGGGGGCGCCGGATATGCGGACCCCGATCGCACACACTCTGGCATGGCCGGCGCGGGTCGAAACGACCGGTGAAAAGCTTGATCTAACAAAAAAAATTACTTTTGGCTTTGAACCTATTGATACTGAAAGATTTTATGCCTTAAATCTGGCGCGGCAGGCGCTGAAAGCCGGATTGGGCTATCCGACTGCCCTCAACGCGGCAAACGAGGTCGCAGTGGAGGCTTTTTTGACGGGCCGGTTGAAATTTTCCGACATCGAGAAAGTTTCGGAGCAGGTCTTGCAATCCATAAAAATCAAAGCCATATCAGGCCTTAATGACATCTTTTCCCTGGATGGCGACGCG
>JADYYV010000348.1 GCA_020853455.1 Alphaproteobacteria bacterium
GGTATTCACTTTATATGCGGCACCCTTCACCGCCAAAGATACTGAAGGCAAAGAAGTGACGGGCGAGGTGACGCGCAATCTTGGCAAGCCGGCCGCGTTCAAGCTCAACGCAGGTTAATCATGCCGTCGCCGCTTGAAAAATTGATGGATGCGATCCACCGCGACCCCAGCGATGCCGGGGGCGTCGCGGATTTTTTCAATGCTGCCACGGTATTTCCCAAGGGCGACTACGACAACGCGGCGCATGAATTGAAACGCCGCTATGCCGAAGAATACATACCCGACGCCGTGCGCCGCGCGGAAGAAACCTCCAGCCATTCCGAAGTCACCTACCTGAACGGTGTCGAGGCGCATGGCAGCGCGCTTGGCAATCCCGATAAATTTTTCGACGCCAATCCGCACCTGAAGGGGCAGATGCCGCAGGTGGTCGTGGAACATCATGCCGAGGTTTTGCGCCATACCGTCGCCGAAATCACCGCGACCACCGGCAAGCTGGACGGGCATCTGGTCGCGCCGCCCACTGCGTCGTTCCGCCGCAACAAGGCGGAAATATAATGGCCGTACCGCTTCATATACCGGGCGATATCGGCGACTGGCTGGAAATGCGCGTAGCGGCCGAAAGCGAGCCTTTCGCCACGGGGCAGGAAATTTCCGACAAAGCGTTAAAAATCCAGCAGCTCTTCGACGCTCTCGATCAGGCGCCCGCCGATACGCGGCTGGTGGAAAAACTGGCCGCCGAAATCGGCCCGCGCCCCGTCAGCGGCGGCGTGGCGTACCAGGCCGCGCAGGAAGCGATGCGCCGCTATAACGACGAATTCATCCCCGAGGTGCTGCGCCGCCAGCCGGTCACGGCGATGGCGCTGGACGAACAGCTGGCGCTGGAACGCGCGCGCAACCTGCTGCGCAGCGAAACGCAGGTGCCCGCGCCGTCGCAGGCGCAGCCGGTCGCGCCCGGCAGCCCTGAAAACAATTTGCGCCTGAACAGCATCCCCTATCGCAGCCGCGCGGGCGAAGTGATCGTGATGGGCGATGTCGATTTCAACGACCGCGAGATGCTGCCCGATTTGACGGGCGTGATCGTGAACGGCGGCTATTACATTTTCAACGTACCGATGAAAACCATGCACGGCACGCCAAAATATGTCGGCGGAAATTTTTTCTGCGGCGATAACGGCCTTGAAACGCTGGAGGGGGCAACCCCCGATATCGCCGGCGGTTTCAGTTGCAAGGACAACAACCTGAAAAACCTGCGCCACGGCCCGAAAAACGTCGGCGCGGATTATATCGTCGAGAATAACAAGCTGGAAACGGCGGAAGGCGCGCCGGAAAACCTGACGGGCATCTTCAATATCGCGGGCAACCCGGGCATCCGCGATTTCGAACACGTGCCGAAAACCTTCCGCGAGCTGCGCAGCGATTACGGCGTATTCGCCAGCTGGGACGAGGTGCCGACGCATCTGCTGCAATCCGAAGAAAAAGTGCTGCGCATCGCGCATGAATTCCGCGAACAGGTCAGGGCGGTCGTGCGCGAAACGGGCGTGTTGTCGCGCCCCGTATCCGCCCCGAAAACGGCATCATTCGCGAGGAAATCATGAGCGGTCTGGCGCAGGCGTTCAACACCGTCGCGGTGCAGGAAGACCCTTCCGAAACCGCGTTAAAACAGCTGAACGTGATTTACACGCGCCGCGACGACGGCCGGCTGCTGGTCGAAACCTCGCTTGATTTCCGCGACCGCGACATGAAGGAATTACCCGATCTTTCAAATGTGGTGGTGCAGGGCGATTTCCTGTTCAGCATGACCGGCCTGACCCGCGCCGTCTCCGCGCCAAAAACCGCCAGCTTCCGCAGGAAATCATGACCGTTAAAACGCTGGGCGAATGGGAAGCGATCGCGCAGGACAGGATTGCGCTGATGAACGCATTGACCCCTGTCGTGAACGATGTCATGACGATGCCCGCCAATACGGCGGTGGTGGACGCCTTCATGGAATTGCTGGCCGCGCAGGGCGATTTTCCGTCCGACCTGTTCCGCGCCGAAGTCGCCAGTATTATTTTCGAATACGACGCCAATTTCCTGCCGAACGCGGTGAAAAACGATGTGAACGCGCTGCAGCGCCACCGCGATATTTTTGCTGAACTCGCCGCGAAACTGGAAACGCCGGAAAGCGATAAACCGCAACCATCCGAAGCCGCGCTGCGTTCCCTTGGCATCAAATATTCGCATCGCGCCGACGGCATGCTGGAGGTTGCCGATAAAATCGACCTGACGGGAAAGAAGCTGGGCAGGCTGCCCGATTTGTCGAATGTCGTGGTGCTGGGCGATTTTTCGGCGGGCGGCAACGACCTGAAAAATATCGCGGGCGCGCCGCCCTTCGTCGGCGGCACGGCGACGTTTGCGGGCAATGTCATCAAGACGCTGGCCGAAGGTCCGCAGTATGTGGGTGTGGATTACGTTGTCAGTTCCAACAACCTGAACGACCTGCAGGGCAGCCCGTTATATGTCGGGCGCGATTACGAGGCGCGCATGAACCTGCTGACGACGCTGGCGGGCACGCAGCCGGAACTGAACGGCGTGTTCAGCCTGAAGGGCAATTTCCGCCTTGTGAGTTTCGAGCAAGGTCCGCGCGTGTTCGAGGAAATGCGCACCGAATTCGGCACGTTTAAAACATGGGACGAAATCCCCGAAAACTTCCGCATCTCGCAAGCGACACGCGACCGCCAGGCGGCGGAATTCCGCGAGATGGTGACGGAAATCGGCAAACAGGCCGGTGTCCTGTCCGGCCCCGTATCTGCGCCCAAAACCGCGCGCTTTACCCGGAAATAATCAGCGCTTCGGCAGGATGGATGTGTTGATTCCGCGCCGGAATTTGTCGATCACCTGATCCAGCGTCTTGCCGCCCGCCATCGCATTGTCGATATGCGCGAAAAAC
>JADYYV010000349.1 GCA_020853455.1 Alphaproteobacteria bacterium
TCAGGAAGGCAACATCGGCCTGATGAAGGCGGTTGATAAGTTCGAATACCGACGCGGCTATAAATTCTCGACCTACGCAACCTGGTGGATCCGCCAGGCGATCACGCGCTCGATCGCCGACCAGGCACGCACCATCCGTATTCCCGTGCATATGATCGAAACGATCAACAAACTGGTGCGCACCAGCCGCCAGATGATGCACGAAATCGGCCGCGAACCGACGCCCGAAGAACTTGCCGAACGCCTTGGCATGCCTTTGGACAAAGTCCGCAAGGTGATGAAAATCTCCAAAGAGCCTGTCTCGCTCGAAACCCCCGTGGGTGACGAGGAAGACAGCCAGCTCGGCGATTTCATCGAGGACAAGAACGTGATCCTGCCGGTGGAGGCCGCTATCCATGCCAACCTGCGCGAAACGACCACGCGCGTGCTGGCGACGCTGACGCCGCGCGAAGAACGCGTGCTGCGTATGCGCTTTGGCATCGGGATGAACACGGATCACACGCTGGAAGAAGTCGGCCAGCAGTTCTCCGTCACGCGCGAGCGTATCCGCCAGATCGAGGCGAAGGCGCTCCGCAAGCTGAAACACCCCAGCCGCTCACGCCAGCTCAGAAGCTTCCTCGACACCTAGTCGGGGGCTTGCGATGAAGCAGTCCTTTGCAGAAGCATGGCGCGATTACCGGGCCTTGCTGCTGTTCGGTTTTGCTTACGTCATTATCTGTTGCGCGCAAATCATGTATTTCGGCCTGTCGTCTTCCGGCTTGTTCGGCTGGATATGGCTTGCCATACGCCATGTGATGGGGTTATCGGCGCTGTTCCTCGCGCTGGTCATGATCGGCGGATTTTTCCGCGAAGTTTGGCGGTCGCCCGCGAATGAAATTCCGGCCTATAAATCCTGGGTAAGGCAGTATTTCAACGGGCCGATGTTTGCGGGCGCCTGCTTTGGGTTTCTTGCCTGTTTTGAATCGCTGTTCTTTATCATGCAAAAGGCGACCATCCGCTTCGCCAACCCCTATAGCTGGGATACTTTTTTCGCGGGGCTCGACAAGTCCATTCATTTTGGCCGCTATCCGCATGAATGGCTGATGGCGGTTTTTGGCGATCGCGGGCTGGATACGGTTTTGCAGCTGTTTTACGTCGGCTGGTTTTTCGTTATGTATGTCGCGCTGGGCTATGCCCTGTTCTGCGAACGCGACCGCGCGCGCCGGTTGCGGTTTGTTTCCTGTTACGTTCTTGGCTGGTGCCTGCTGGGCGGGTTTGTCGCGACGTATTTTTCATCGGCGGGGCCGATTTTTTACCATGACCTGTATCCGCAACTGCCGGATATTTATAAACCGCTATCCGATTATTTTGCGCGCCACCGCGACGAAGTGGGCGGTTTTTATTTCCTCTACGACAACCTACTGCTCTGGTACCGCCACAAGGCGCAGCTGGTGCCGAACGCGCCGTCGGCGATGCCCAGTCTCCATGCCGCGACGTCGACGCTCATCGTTTTGTATGCCTGGGGCATCAACCGCGCGGTATTCGCCATCGCGCTATTCTGCGCCATCGGGATTGTCATCAGTTCCATCTATTTCGGGTTTCATTACGCGGTCGATAGCTATTTTTCGATCGCCGCTATGTCGCTGATGTGGTGGCTGGCCGGAAAATATGCGCGGCACAAGGTGCCGGCATGAACGCCGCATGGAAAAACGCGCTGCGCTGCCATCGCCCGCTGCTTGCCGCAGTTGCGGTTTATGCCGCCGCAGTATTTTCCGAAGCTTTGTATGCAGGGGCGGGCGCGCAGGATCTGGCGGCCGTGGCGCGCTATTTTGTATTGTCGGCGACAGCGATGGCCATTTTTATCGTTGGCATGTATGCGGGGGCGGGGGCGGCGTTCCTGCTGACGGCACCGAAAGGGCAAGCGTTAAACTATCTGGATGACACCGCTAAAAAATATGTATCGAGTGAGCGTTTCGCGGGTGCATGCCTTGGCTTTGTTATCCTCGCCTCCGGCAATGTTTTTCTTGTCTCCAAATCGCTGATTGCCGTACTGAACCCGTATTCATGGGATATTGATTTTTCCGCGTGGGACAGGCTGCTGCATTTTGGCACGTTTCCGCATCAATATATCATTCCTGCCGTTAATCGTCTTGACCTGGGATGGTTGCTTGACCGCGCCTATTACGGCTGGCTGATCGTGATGACTGTGGTGGCATGGTTCTGCATTTTCGCCGATCGCCAGCTGCATCGCCGTTTGCGATTTTTGTGGGTCTATTTCCTGTCTTGGGCTTTGTTGGGCACGGTCGCGGCGACTGTTTTCAGCTCCGTCGGGCCGGTGTTTTTCTCCGCGTTTATTAAATCGGCCGGCAATCCGTATGAATTCGTTACCGTCAACATGCAAGCCCTGCACAGGCAGTCGCCGCTGCTGGCCGATACGGCGCGGCGTTTGCTGCTGCGCTGGCATGACAATAATACGCTGGTAGATCCAAATGCGATTTCCGCGATGCCCAGCATGCATATCGCGATGTGCTGGCTGTTCGTGCTCTATGCCCGCAGTTTCGGGAAAGCGCCGTTCGCGGCGGCGCTTGCTTTCTGCGCGGTTATTTTTGCCGGCGCGATCTATTTCGGTTTTCATTACGCCATCGACGGCTATGTTTCCATCGCGGCGGTCAGCCTGCTATGGTGGGTCATGGGCAAATACATTGACCGCCATCATCGGGAACCGGAGGCCGGCGCATGACGGCGACACCTTGGAAAGACGCGTTGCGCGACCATCGTATCGCCCTGGCGGTATCCGCGCTTTATGCCGTGGCCGTGTTGGCCGAGGCGTTTTATTGCCGCGTTCCGCCATCGAACCTGATGCATATTTTCGGTTATGTGTTTATGTCTGTGATGATCTTCATCACTTTCGCCGCCGGCATGTATATTTTCGCTTTCCTGCAATTTTTTATGAATGGCGAAAGCGCGGGCGGATTTTTGCGCCGCTGGAAAACAGCTTCTGGCCAGCTGGATATAGTGACGCGGTCGTATCTGGAGGGCAGACGCTGGGCCTATGCCTGCATGGCCTTCCTTGCGATGTCGGCGGATAATTTTTTCTTTGTCAGCAAATCGCTGATCAACACGGTCAATCCTTATGTGCAGGCGGGCTGGGATCCTGTTTTCGCGGCGTGGGACAAGGCGCTGCATTTCGGGTTTTATCCGCATGAATTCATCATTCCCGCCGCCAATATGATCGGCGCGGGGCGCGTATTGGATGCGGCCTATGCGTTCTGGCTGCTGGTCATGTTTTTTGTCACCGGATACACGATGTTCGTGGAAACCGGCCTGCACCGCCGGCTGCGTTTCCTGTGGACGTATCTTTTGTCATGGATCGTGCTGGGCACGCTTGGCGCGACGGTTTTCAGCTCTGTCGGGCCGCTGTTTTACCACGACTTCTATCCTGCGCTGCCCGATATTTACGCACCTGTCGCGCAGAACATGGACGCGCTCAGCAGCACGGGATTCCTGTTCGCCGCCAAAACACGGCTGCTGCTGCTGGGCTGGGCGCATAATGACCGTATTTTCGATCCCAATGCGCTGTCGGCGATGCCCAGCATGCATCTGGCGGTGTCGTGGATCATGGTGATGTATGCGCGCAGTCTTGGCCGCAGGCCGTTCATGCTGGCGCTGCCGTTTTTTGCGCTGATGTATCTGGGCTCGATCTATCTTGGCTTTCATTATGCGGTGGATGCCTATGTGTCGGTCGCCGTCACCAGCCTGATCTGGTGGGGCGCCGGTAAAATGCTGGCACAGCACAAGGATCGCTCGCTGGGAGACGCCGCATGACGCAGGACCGCTTCGGCGACGCATGGCGCGCATACAAACCCCTTTATATCGTTGCGATGATATATGTGCTGGCTATTCTGGCCGAAACGGTCATTTTTGCCGTGCCGTTCAACCAGTTCATGCGCGTGGGCTGGGCGATGCTGCTGGTTACTTTTAAATGCCTGCTGCTGCTGGCGGCCATGTCGATATGGGTTTTTGCTCACCGCTTCGCGACGGCGAAGGGCAGTTTCGAGGAACGGGGTGATAACGCGAAAGCGTATTTCATGGCAACCGCGCGCGCCTATGCCAAGGGCGAGCTGTTCGCCTATGCCTGCGTCGGGATGCCTGTGCTGTACGCGATCAATTTTTTCTTTATCCAGAAATCGCTGATTGCCTTTGCCAACCCCTATAGCTGGGATCCCGCGCTGGCGGCGTGGGACAAGCTGCTGCATTTCGGGCGTTATCCGCATGAATTCGTCATACCGGCGGCCGACAGCCTCAACCTCGGGCTCTCGACCTATTTCGACCTCGTTTATTATGTCTGGTTTGTGGTGCTGTATATCGGGCTTTCATACAACCTGTTTCTCGATACGCAGCGGCACAGGCGGCTTCGTTTCTATTGGTGCTTCTTTCTCAGCTGGGCCGTGATCGGCTCCGCGATGGCGCTCGCGTTTTCATCGGTGGGGCCGTTGTTCTTCCACGATTTCTATCCGGGGCTCGGCGACCCCTATGCGGGGCTTGTGTCGCATTTCATGGCGCATGGCGAAACGGAATTCCCGATCGCCAATTATTCCCGCACGCTGCTGTTGAAATGGGCGACCAACGGGAACATGGTAAACGTGAATGCGCTCTCCGCCATGCCCAGCCTGCATGTGGCGATTTCATGGCTGATGGTTTTGTATGCATGGCAGATCGGCTGGCGTTCGACGGTTGCGGCGTCCGTTTTCTGCGTCTCGATCTTTTTTGCATCGGTCTATTTCGGGTTTCATTACGCGGTTGATGGGTATGTGTCGATTGCAGCCGTCAGCCTGCTGTGGTGGCTGGTCGGCAAACTTCTGGACCGCCGGTATAAGGGCGATGCCAAGCCATTGATCCGCTTGTAACAATCCCGCTTTTATCCGGCCGCGGCTTTATGATAGAGTCGCTTCACGCTCACGGGCCTGTAGCTCAGTTGGTTAGAGCGGGCCGCTCATAACGGCTTGGTCGGGGGTTCAAGTCCCTCCGGGCCCACCATTTTACAAAAAAGCTGAAATGATTGAATTTTTTTAAATTGGCGGTTTTAGTTTGCTACTTTAGGTAGTAATTTATCTTTAGCGGATATGATTAAAGTTGTTGCCCGATTTAACCGGCGTATTCCAATACCCTACACAGCGGGGAGATGGCGATGCACCATGACGCTGCCAATATTCTGATCGTCGATGACCGGTATGAAAACCTGTTCGCGACCGAAGCCGTGCTGAAAAGCCTTCCTGCGCAGATTTTCACGGCTGCGTCGGGCGCTGCCGCGCTGTCGCTGATGCTGGAGCATAGCTTTGCGGTCGTGATACTCGACGTGCAGATGCCGATCATGGACGGGTTCGAAACCGCGTCGCGGATGCAGGAAAATGAATCCATGCGCGGCACCCCCATCATTTTCGCGACCGCGATCAGCAAGGAAGAAAAATATGCGTCGCGCGCGAGCGAAATCGGCGCGGTCGATTATATATTCAAGCCCATCAACCCGGATATCCTGCGCAGCAAGGTAAAAGTCTATCTGGATTTGTATGTGCAGCGCGAAGAGATCATGAAACTGAACACGGTTTTGCGACAATCGAACGACGAGCTGGAAAAATTCGCCTATATTTGTTCGCACGACCTGAAAACCCCGTTGCGCGGCATTCATAACCTGTCCAACTGGATCGCGGAAGAGCTGGGCGCGGCGCTGCAAGGCAAAAGCCTTGAATACATGGACGAGCTGCGCAAGCGGGTGCATCGCATGGAAAAGCTGCTCGATGACACGCTTGAATACGCGAAAATAAGCACCAAGATACAATCGGCCCCTGTCGATGTCATGGAGGGGCGCGCGCTGGCCGAGGATGTCGTCGCGCTTGCCATGCCGCCGCAGGGGTTTACGGTCAGGATCGGGCCCGGCTTTTCAGGCCTTTCCCTGCGCGCCATGCCGCTGCAACAGGTGCTGTATAACCTGCTGAACAACGCCATCAAGCATCACGAACGCGCGGACGGCATCATTGAAATGGATGTGGCTGCCGAAGGAAAAAATTACGTCTTCACGGTCAGCGATGACGGCCCGGGAATTGCGCCTGAATTCCATGCGCGCATTTTCGAGATGTTCCAGACGCTGAAGCCGCGCGACCAGAAAGAGGGCAGCGGCATGGGCCTCGCCGTCGTCAAAAAAATCCTGATGAGCTGCGGCGGCGATATCACGGTTGAATCCGCGGCGGGAAAGGGCGCTGTGTTCCGATTTACATGGCCGAAGACATGGGGCATGCCATGACGAACAAAATCCAGCCGGGCGCTGTAAATGTGCTGGTCATCGAGGATGACGAGATTGATGTCGAGATGGTCAGGCGCGCCTTTAAAAAGAGCAACCTGCAAAACCGCATTTATCATGCCCGTTGCGGCGCAGACGCGCTGGCCATGCTGTGCGGCGGGGATGGCCAGGGGCAGGAAAAAATTCCGCTGCCCTGCGTCATGCTGGTCGATATGAATATGCCGCAGATGAACGGCATCGAATTCCTGGAGAAAATGCGCCGCGAGCCGACGTTGCAGGATTCCCCGGCCTTCGTGTTATCGACCTCGAAGCGCAGCGCCGATGTTTCGGCTGCCTATGCGCACGGTATTTCGGGGTATTTCCTGAAAGAGAATGTGGCCGATGTGGTGCCCTTGCTGGCCATTTATCTCAACATCAACCATTTCCCGTTATAGCGCGGCAGTTATTCTTTTTTTCAGCCAGCCTGCCGCCTGACAACTATGGGAATTCAATCCCTTAAAGCACTTACATTTCTGTCAATATGGCAGTCGGCCGGCATTTTGTGGTACATATTTCAGATACATCCGCAAAGGTGCCCATGATGCGTTTCATCCTCAGTCTTCTGTTCGTGCTCCTTCTGGCATCGCCCGCGCGGGCGGAGGCCGACAGGGTCATGGTTGGCGCATATATAAACGACATTCAGGCGATCAACCTGCAGACGGATAGTTACAGGCTGGATTTGTATGTCTGGTTCCGTTGGAAAGATCCTGCCATCGACCCGTCCAAAACCTATGAATTCATGAACGCCTTCAACCCGTCCGAACATGTGCGCACGCCCGCCTATGACGCGCCGCAGAAAATGCCGGATGGTTCGTTGTATATGGTCGTGCGGCAGCAGGGCGAATTCAGCGCCAAGTTTCCGCTGCAGCAATACCCTTTCGACAGGCAGGAGCTGGTGATGGCGATGGAGGACACCGTCCATTCCACGAACGAGCTGGTCTATGTGCCCGATGACAAGGCGATTACACCCGTGACGCTGAACAGGCATATCCGTTTGTCCGGCTTTATCGTCGGCGCACCGCGGATGGAGGTGGAGGGGTATGCTTATCCCACCAATTTCGGGGATATCAGCCAGCCGGAAGCGGCTGTTTATTCGCGCGGAGTCATTTCCGTGCCCATCCACCGCCCGCCGCTGGCGACGGGGATCAAGGTTTTTATGCCGGTGCTGCTGGTGCTGCTTTGCACGGGCGTCGTGTTTTTCGTGCATCCGGCCTATATCGAGGGGCGGTTGGGCGTTGCGATCACCGCGCTGCTGACGCTGGTCGCGCTGCAGCTGACATCGGCAAGCTCGCTGCCGGAGGTGGATTACCTGCTGATGACGGACAAGGTATATCTGCTGTCCTACGCCTTTATCATCGCCACCATGATGCAGGTCGCGCGCGTATCGCAGCTGGTGCATGACCGCCAATACGACGAGGTGCACCGCAGCGACAGACGCGCGATGGGCATCTTTGTCGCGACGCTGCTGGCGGGCTGCGTGCTGGTTTACGGGACGACGTTCTGATGCGGTTCGTTCTCGCGCTTGTTTTTGTTTTGCTGTCCGTCACGCCTGCGCGGGCGGAAACTCTGAACGTGCTGTTTATCGGCAACAGTTATACCCTGCGCAACGATTTGCCCGGCATGCTGGAAAAAATCGCGGCATCGGGGAACGGGGCGCAGATCAGGGCGCAGGCGGCGGCAAAAAACGGCGCGACGCTGAAGCAATTATGGGGCGACGAAAA
>JADYYV010000350.1 GCA_020853455.1 Alphaproteobacteria bacterium
CACGACGGTTTCCACGGACGGCTGAAGACCATAAAACAAGCGCCACGACTGCATCGGGTAAAGGTTGACGCCAAAATAATTCAGCACGCTAAAGGGGTTTGCTATTTCCGTTATTGGAATGAGCGCAACAGGTGTGATCGCCTGCGAAGCTCTGAATATTGCCGGAAGGTAGATTCTGAGTGCGCGAAAAAACCCACATGATAGATCAGGAATGCCGAAACGTAACATTTTGTGTTGTTATTAGTGGGAGCTCCATTTTTGACAACCATGCAGAAAGCGGTTCACGACGCCTATTTTTTCGGGCGGATGAAACACCATGAAATTGCCGACCTTTTCGGCGTGAAACGCCCGGCAATCACGCGGCGGTTGTCGCGGATGCGTCTGCGGTTCGCGGCGGTCGGCCAAGTCCCGCCACTCAACCCCGGCTCCGGGCTGCGAGCCGTCACACCGACGACGCTCTACCCGGACAACTAGATTTTCGCTCCTTCCCCACCCCGGTGCGGTTGCACCTCCCCCGCGCCGGGGTTTTTACGCACCTATGACTAGTTTTGGAATCAACACAACGACAAGACACCCATCCGATCTCCGCCTGGTGCGGATCGAGCGTAATCAGCGTCTAACACGCTGGCTGCTCGGCCTGCTGGTGCTGGCGGTCGTGGTCGTCGGCTGCGCGAAAACCGGCGTGGATGCGTGGATCGAGCCGCATCAGACCACCGGCAACAGCATCGCCGAATCGAAGGCGTTTAATTCCGTCGCGTCGGGCGTGGCGGCCAGCGGCGAGAAAATGACGCGGGGACAGCCGAGTCAGTTGTTCGCGTTCATCCGCGACACGCTGGCGAAGCAGTTGTTCTCGCTCGACACGGCGGCGAAGTCGCACGATGAGGCGACGCGCGCGATGCTCCAGCGGGAAGGCGAGTTGAGCCGGAAGCTGGAGGCGTCCCAGGCCGCCTACGAGAGGCTCTATCGCAGCACCGGGGCGAAGGCAGAGCGGTTCGTCCGCCGGATGTTCTGGTATCTGGTGATTTATCTGGGCGTCGCCGTCGGACTGCGCATCGTCGGACAACTGGCGCTGGGGCCGTTCGGCGGCGTAGCGTCGATCATTTCGACGATCATGCTCGGTCCGTTGGCGTGGCTACAGGCGGGTTTCGATAACGTGTTTTTCCGAAAGCTGAAAAAGTGATGAACGTGCCGTATTGGGTCGAGGTGTGTGGTTATTTGGTCGCTGCGGCAGCAGGTGGAGGCGTCGCGTGGAAGGTGGTCAAGTGGCTGTGGGCGACGATACGCTGGATCAACCGGCTGGCCGATGACGCTCAGGCGTTCGCCGCCGTGTTGCCGGTCATCATCAACATTGCCCACCAATTCGAGCGCAACAACGGAGCGAGCCTACGCGACGCGATAGACCGGATCGAGAAGATAGCCAACGAGGCTGCCGACAAGGCGAAGGCGACCGCCGATGAAATGGCGCAGTTGCGAAAAGAGACCGAAGTACAAACGGATATCCTGCACAGCCTGAAATGCCAGACGTGCGATCCGTTAAAAATCAACAAGGGGCAGGAAACATGAACACCATCGACGTGATTAAATTTATCGCCGCCGCCGCCGGTGTGGTGTTGATTTTTTACATTCTGTCGAGGCTGGTATGAACACCGTCACCACCAGAATCTACGTCCGCCGGACCTGGACGTTGAAAAAGCGCTATGACTGGCGGGCGATCCACAGCAACGGGAACATCGTCGCCACCAGCGGCGGGCAGGGCTACGAGATGAGATCGACGTGCATCCAGATGGCGCGAAAATATGCACCGGCGGGAAGCCGATTGGTGGACGAAGCGGGAGTGACACTGTGAGCTATCTTGACAAAATCGTCGAAGCGGCGGCACAACTGGACGCATTTACCGAGTCGCTGCGTCACGACCTCGATGGGGCGATGGCGCGCATCGCGATACTCGAACAGACCATGCCGCCCATCTCGGTTCTGCCTCCGCCGCCCATCCCGACTCCGTCGCCGGTTGAATCGCCTCCGGCGTGGCTGGAATATCCAACGCTGCCGGCGCTGAGCGGCTCTATCATTCGCGTCAAGCAGCCGTCGGAATTAAAGGCCGCGATGTCCATGTTGAAAGACGGAGACACGCTGGCGCTGGCGAGCGGGCAGGTCTACGACCTGAACGTGCTGCTTGGCGACGCGCTGCGGATCAGCAAAAACGACATACTGATTCGCGCCTACGGCGAGGGCGACAACCCGAAATTGCTGTACGACGGGGCGTTCCAGGTTGTCTCCATCACCGGCAGCCGCGTGCGCGTGGAAAACATCGACGTGGCCCGCAAGACCGGAGCAGGGCGGCAACTGACCAGCGGATTTTACATCACTGGCGACGACGTGCATGTCTTCGGCGCGAACGTCGGCGACATCGGCGAGTTGTGCTTCAACGTCCGCCCGAAATCAGTACGGGTGCGAATCGAAAACTGCGCCAACACCGGCAGGACGCCGGGATATTTCTGTTACAGCAACGGTTCGCACGTCGCGGTTGTCGGTTGCAAGATCACACGACCCGGACTGCATGCATTCCGCGTAAACAATGCGAAGAATCAGTATCTCGCGCGCAACACGTTCACCGGCGTCGAAGGCAGCGTCGGACTCTCATCGTTGGTCATCCTCGGCATCGTCAGCCGCGTCGATGTCGTGGACAACACTTTCATCCATGCCGGGCTGGGACTCGGCCCGAACATGAATCGGGACGGGCTGGCGCAGGCGGGCGACAATAAAGATGCGCCGGTCGCCGAACGCGCGGCGATCATGGTCGCTCAAAAATGCGAGAACGTCACGGTACGCGGCAATAAGATGGAAGGCGCACTGGCGAAAATCACCATCGGGCCGGGCGCGAACAACATCACCGCGACCGACAACGGGCCGGTGCTGGCGTATCAGGTGAAAAAATCCGAGGTGCTGGTCGCCGAGGGCGGGACGTGGCCGCTCCCCGACCCAGTGAACGTGACGATTGACGGCGTGAAAGCGGCGTGAAAGGACGAGCGAAACATGAGCGAGCCAACAAGGATAGACTTGACGGACAACGACGAAACCGAGGCGGTGCAGGCACAGATCGACCGTGCGACGGGCGGATCGGTGATCGAGTTCACCGGCTCGGCGGCGATTCGGCAACTGCTGCTCAAGGGCTTGAAAAATGTCACGCTGAGTAATCTGAATATCAACGTCGCGGGATTGCCGACGCAGGCCGTGCCAAATCATGGGCCGGCAGTGGTGCTGCTCGACGGTTGCGAAAATGTAACGCTGAATAATTGCG
>JADYYV010000351.1 GCA_020853455.1 Alphaproteobacteria bacterium
CAGAGCTGCCGAAAAAGACGATTAAGCAGGCCGAAGAATTTCTGGGTCATCTGGCGGAATCCAAGCCGACCGCGAAAGACGTTACCACCGGCCACAAACTGCTGACCACGCTGCAGGAAAAAACCGACTTGTACGAATTCCAGGCCGCCGTGCTGGCCGGCCAGCAGGCATCGAGCGAAAGCGACCTTGATAACCGCGTTTCCGCGATTGCGAAATCGGCGGAACAGGCCGAGCGCACGACCGAGCGCCTGCGCAACGCGCTGACGGCGATCGCGTAGCAGCTGCCGAAGGCATCTAATTCCCCACGAATGAACACGAATGGACACGAATAATCACGCGGCGGCGGCAGGCCGCCAAGAGCCGCTGTCTGTGGCGCGGGATTTCGTGTTTATTCGCGTTTATTCGTGGGCAGATATAGCATTTTACTGATTTCATAATATCGGAAATCGCGGTGAATTGACTCAGCCTTACCCCCTCGCTACAGTGTTTTCCTTAACGAAAAGACGAGCGTCATGCCGATGATATTCTATCCAGAATATTTCCCGCCGCCGCCACCGCCGAAACCCACGGCGGCGCAGCTGTCGGCGCGCCTGCTGGATGCCGTCACCTCGAAGGACATCGAAACCGCGCGCCGGATTTTCGAAACCGCCTTCTGGGAGAAGATCGAGCTGAAGCCCGACGGATATCATTTGCTGCAGGCAGCAATGCGCGGCGACCGCCAGATGGTGAATCTTCTGGCATCCTATGACGCGACATGGACCGACGCCGAAGCAAAACAGGCGCGCAACATGGTGACCGACCTGAACTGGGCGCATATCGAGGGGCCGCTGCGCAATGCCGGCATCCGCACGCAGTTCACGCCCGCCGAACGCCGCGACACCGACGCGCTGGTTTCCATCCGCTGGGCGCATCGCGCGGCGCGGGAGGCGAAGCTGCGCGGCCTGCCCGATGCGGAATCGCATCTGCGCGAACTGAACAGCCTGATGACCACGACGCTGATCCATTACGTGCAGTCGGGGCAGGTTGGGAAGGCGAAAGAAATTCTGCAGTTCCGCGACGCGAAACTGGGCGACGGCAGCGACGGCGCGCCGCTGGACATATCATCCGAATTCCGGCTGATGCAGCGCATGTACCCGATTTCCCGGTCACGCGGGGGGCTTGGCTTTATCGACAAGCTGCTGGATGCGGGCATCCGTGTAAAGCCGGTGATGCTGACGTCGCTCGACCTGTTCCTGTCGACCGAGCTGGTGACGGAACTGGACCGCCGCGGCCTGCTGGCGGGCGCCGAGCATGACGCGCGGCGCGAGATATTATCGCAGCTGGTGAATATGGAGCAGGTGATAAAGCTGGGCGACCGGCTGCATGACCTGGGCGCGCATTATATCGCCATGCGCCGCGAAGACCTGCTGACGGCGGCGCGCATATTGTTCACGAAACAGCCGCCGGCCGAACGCGACGCGGACACGTTCATCTATCTGCGGCAGTCGGCGGCGAAACGCACGCCCAAGGCACTGGCGATTGCCGAGAACGAATTGATGGCGATGGGATTTTTTGATTCCCCGGCATGGACGGCGGAGCGGCTGCGCAAACTGGCGCAGGGTGCGGCCGATGATTTTTCGCTGACCCGCGCGTTCAACACCAAAGCCGCGCAGAAGGAAATGTCGGAAACGGCATTGCCGAAACTGCTGACCCCGAAAAAATTCGGGCTTGTGATGGAAGCGATGGGGCCGTTCGGCTGGAAGCCGAATGCGATGGACACGCGCCGCATCCTCGATTACCTGTTCGAGCAAACGCAGCGCGGCATGACGGACGAGGCGCAGGACGCGCTGAAAACGCTGATCGCCGCGAAGGCCGATTTTTCGCTGACCGATCCCAACCGCTACCTTGGCAAGCGCGAGCCCGGGCTTGCGCGCGCGCTGCTGGATGCGGGCGTGGTGAAGCCGGAGCTTTTCGACCTTGAAAAAGTCTATGCGCGCACGGGCGAATTTTCGATCCGCGCGGCGAACAATAAAAACGCCTATCCCGAATTCCTGTGCCAGTTGATTTTGGAACTGGTCGACCCCGAGCGTTACATCCCGCACCGCCAGTCGCCTGACCGCAGTTACCAGCGGCTGTTTATTTCCGAATGGCACCTGAATATCGAGCCGAAGGTGCGCGCGCGCATCAATAACCGGCCGCAGCCGCCGCGCGACCGCGGAACGTCATCCACCGGCCCGCGTTAAGATCGCATCCTTAAAACATTTGTTCACGAAATCGCAGGGCGTTTCTGCTATAATAGGCTCCTGTAGGGGAATCATGTCCGAGCCGGATCCGAAAAAAAAGAAGCCGAGTTTCAAGCAAAGCCTGAAAACCGTGTTCAACGGTTTGACGCGCAAGGAGCTGCGCGGCGTTTTGAAGGACACCTTCAAGGACCTGCGCAAACCCAAGGAAATCGGCGTGCTGCTGCTGTCGTCTTTCGTGCCCGGCGGCTGGATCGGTTATGCGGGATACCGCATCGCGAAATACAAGCTGAACCACGCCCCGCCGCCCGCCAACGACAACGCAGAACCGGCGGCGAAGGTCGATCACAAAGTCATTCCTGCGCCAAAACCGCCAACCCCGCCAAAGCCTTAGGCAATTTGCTTGCTTATTTCCGGAATATAGCTATAAAGAAGCCATATTTTTCAACGGAGATACGCGCATGTTCAAGGGCATCAAAGACAAATTGAAAACCAGCTATAACGCCGCCGCCAAGACCGGCAAGGCCATGCTGGACGATGCCAAATTGCAGGCGAGCGATACGCTGAAAACCCTGAGCGTCCTTGTGAACGAAAACACGCCCGAGGGCGAAGCGCCGAAAGACCTGACGCTGAAGCAGCGCATGGACGTCGCCTATGGCCATGTCTCGAAAACCGAATGGCTGAAAGTGGCGAAGGACACCGCGCAGGACCTGACGAAAAAGGACGAGCTGAAACGCCTGGCCGGCACCGTCATCGCGCTGCCGGGCGGGCTTGCCGTTTACGGCGCGTACCGCGTGGCGAAGCACCACAAGGACAAGGCCGAAGAACAAAAGGCCGAAGCCGCGAAAAAAGCGGCCAAGAAAACCCGCAAGCCGAAAACCCCGAAAGCACCCGCCGCTTAAACTCCCGGGCCGCGCGCACGCGGCGGTTTTTCAACCGGCATCACCGTCGGGGGCAGGCGTTCGGGCATCACCATCGCGGGCGGCGCGGCCACATCGTTATCCGCGGGATGCAGCAACTGCCAGACGCGCCGCGATTCAAGATATTTCGCCTGTGCTTCGTCGAATGTCTGCTGGTCTTTTTTCGACGGCGTGCCGCCGGTCTTTTCAAAACTCAGGAAATCCGCTTCCGTCCATGTCGGCAGCGCGGCGGGATCAAAGCCGATATCGAGCCCGGCATGGGCGACTTCGCGCATTTCCTTCACGAATTCCTCGTCCGTCGGCGTGTTGATCATGCGCGCGGCATAGACGATGCCGAGGCCCGGCTTGGTCGCCACATCCGTCCATGTTTCTTTCAGCTGCGTCGTGAAGCGCTTGTCGTAGTCGAGGCCGTTGACATGCACGAATGTTTTTTCCAGCAGCGCCGAATAGGCCGAACCCACGGTCGCGCCTTCCGCGCCGCGCGCCTTTTCGTAGGCGCTGAGCAGTTTTGCGTAGTCGTTCGTCGCGCGGTTGCCGATATTCAGTTTTTTGCCGGTCGCTTTTTCGTACTCATAGGCGAAATGGATCTCATAGGCGAAGCAATCCGCTTCCTGTATGCGGCGTTTCAGCCATTCGCGGCGCGGTTCCAGCGCCATGTCGTCGGATTTCACGGTGCGGTCGTGCCATGAATGGCGGATTTCATGCGCCAGCGTCAGCATGATCGCATCGTCGCTGGCGATATCGCCGTTCAGGCGGATCAGGTGGCCGTAATTCAGCCCCTTGATAAAGATATTGTCCTTGGGGTCGTCGTCCATCGTTTTGGAATCCGACATTTCGATGCGGATATTTTCGCGCGCGGCGTAATCGAGCAGCGCCTGCCCCGTCGGCGTCATCGCGATTTTCGCCTTGATGGTGTCAAGGCGCGCCTCCGACACCGCGTATTTCACCTTCGCCGTGTCGGCGGTTTGCGTGGTCGTCGCGGCTTCGGGCAGCGCGGATGCGGGGCGGCTGTCATGCGTGATGCCGCCCATCAGCGCAACGGCGGCAAGCGCGGTGAGCGCGGTTTTTTTCGCGTGCTTGTTGAACGTGGCGAGAAGTTTTTTCAAGCGTGATGACCTTTCGCGGTTATTGCCGGGATTTTTCCGGACTGCCGCCGCACGCCATATCCGCGCGCCGCTGCGTCCGTCCACAATCCCAACCCGCCTTCACGCTTCGCCGGACTTGGATGCCGGCTTTCGCAAGTTCAAATAGGTCTTACTTGGTGCTGATTATCCTATCAGGACGGTTGTTAAAGAAAAGTGCCTGAATTTCAGGGCGTTACATAACCGATGATTCGCGCACGATCAAAAACTATGCTCGGCGTGAGTATATTTCGGTAAATATGGCAAGAATCTAAACGCTGCGTTCAAATATAAAAATCATATAAATCAGAAACTTATAAAAATATGCCACCCTCTAGTACCACATTCTTAATACTTATGCGTTAGCTTGAGGTCAGGGAAGTTGAGTTGCTACACGAAAGGGGATCAACATGATGTTACTCGATCGCGATACGCTCAA
>JADYYV010000352.1 GCA_020853455.1 Alphaproteobacteria bacterium
GATGGAGGACAACCGCGACCGCCTTGTCGTCATCGCGGCCGGATATACGGGCCGCATGACTGAATTCCTCGATTACAACCCGGGCCTGAAATCGCGCTTCACCGAAATCATTTCCTTCAGCGATTACACGCCGGCCGAAATGTGCGAGATATATGCAAGGTTCCTGCGCGACGGAAAATACACGCTGACCGACGATGCCGCAGCCGCGCTGCAAAAAGTGATGGCCGAAGCGCCTAACCTGTTCCGCGAGAATTTCCCCAACGGCCGCCTGGTGCGCAACCTGTTCGAGGACAGCGTGAAATACGCCGCGACGCGCGTCATGAAACTGGGCAAGCCGTCGCGCGCGGACCTGACGACCATCACCCTGCGCGACATCGAGCAGGCCTTCGGCGAACTGAATTCACAGCAGTAAAAAGATATTATGCGTGGACGCGCGGGGAAACGTGGCGCGGTTTCGACCAGATATTGGTATGGCCGTCGACCGCCGTCGTCACCTTCATCGCCGCGATTTCAAAGCGGGTATCCAGCTTGAACATATCGGCGCGGCCGCGGGCGGCGGAATAAAGCTCCAGTGAATCTGTGTAGATCTTCATGCATTCCTGCGCGCATTCCTCGGGCGCGGTCACCAGCTGTTCCAGCAGCATGATCGCGCTTGCCTGCAGCAGCACGCGGGCGTCGAGCGAGAATTCGTCCATGCGGCCATACAGGTCGCGCGGTTCCATTTCGCCGATCATTTTAAATTCGCGGGAAAAATCGCTGAGTTCCTGCCCCAGCCATTCGGGCGCGGCGGAAAAAACGGCAGGGCCTGCCAGACACGCGGCGGATGCCACCGAACGCTCCTCGCCGCCGTGCTCGTATATCAGGCGTGCCATGGCTACAGGGCCGCGGATATACTGCTCGGCAGCAAGGTCGGGGGCGGCGAAGCGGTCAAGATAACTTGCCCAGCCTGCCGCAAATGCTTCGCGGAATAACTGCCCATCGGGCAGCGATGTCTGCTCAAAATTCATTTACACACCCTACGTTCCGCTCGCGCTGGCTCGGCCTGTTACGGAGGACGATACGCGGGCGGAAAGGAGTTATAAGCCTATAGAAAACCAGAGTCCAGAATAAACAGACAAAGCATTGATATTATTAATAAATTAAGACAATTTGAACGAGCGTTTTGGAGCCCGAGTCTAAAGTTATCCACAGGTCTTAAAAATGGCGTAACCCCTGCGAAAGCAGGGATTACATCTCTCACTTCAGCGCCTGTTTCGCCGTGTCGATCCATTGGCGTTCCGTCTTTTGATAGTATTTCGGCGAATGGCTGGAGCGGGTCACGATATCCTGATACACCGCGCGCGCCTGCGCCTTCCTGCCCATGCGGTCATACAATTGCGCGAGCGTGAAGCGCGCTTCCTCGCCCGTAAAGGATTCGACCAGCGACACAAGCTGTTCTTCGGCAACCGCCAACTCGCCAAGCGCAATGTGCGCCCGCGCGCGCAACAGCTTGATGTAATCCTGCGGCTGGGCGTCGTCCCGCTCGTAAATCTTCTGGATGTACTTCAACGCGCTGCTGTAATCGCCCTTATCGTAATAAGCGTAAGCGAGGCCTTCCAGCAACAGGATATCGTCGGAAAAATGGTTGGTCAGCGCAGGTTCCAGCAGCGCGATGACGGCATCATATTGGCGCTTTTCGATCAGCAGCTGCGCCAGCTGGATACGGTTGGCGACCGTGGGCGAGGTGTCGAAGGCGTATTTCGCATCGCGGAAATCTTTTTCAGGATCAAGCATGCTGCGAAAGCTGCGCTTGGCATGCCTGCCCGCAGGCCCGCGGATAACCTCCGGCAGCACCTCGATCACGAAATAGATCAGGCAGCCCATGACCGGCACCATCATGATCAGGTACATCCAGTAAGTGCTGCGCCCCGTGCGATGCACATGCACGGCGAACAGCACCTGCACCAGCACGGTCAGGATCATCAGAGCGGGCATGAATCACCTTTAAAGATAAAGCGTCAGACGCCGTTGAACTTTTTCGATTTCGGGAAGCCGTTGGGCGGCAGCATGCCGGCCTGTGCGCGCTCTCCGCGCCATGCCTTCAATGCCGTTTCCACGCGTTCCTTGCCTGCGCTGAAGAAGGTGAGGCCCTGTTTATAGGTGAAGGTCTTGGCATCCGCCAGACCGCCTTTTTGCAGGATCACGCCCACGCCGCGCGTCATTTCCGGCACCTGCTCCAGCGGGAAGATGAGCAGCTTGCGGTTGTCGCTGATGCAGGCAACGCTGTCGCCGATAGCGGGCGTGCAGACCTTCGCCTCCACGCCGTCTTTTACCAGCAGGCATTGCTTGCCGTTGCGGGTTTGCGACAGGACTTCTTTTTCCGGCACGACAAATCCGCGGCCGTCATCGGCGGCGACCAGCAGTTTACGATCCGGGTCGTGCTTCATGATGGACACGATGTCGGATTCCGTCTGCAGGTCGATCATCAGGCGCACAGGTTCGCCAAATCCCCGGCCCGGCGGCAGCTTGTCGCAGCCGATGGTGTAGAATTTGCCGTTGGTGCCGAACATGACCAGCTTGTCGGTCGTTTCCACCGCCAGCGCGAATTTCGGCCCGTCGCCTTCTTTGTAGGAAACAGCGTCGATCTTGTCCTGCTCCAGATGCCCCTTCATCGCGCGGATCCAGCCCTTTTCCGAGCAGATGACGGTGATGGGTTCTTTCTCGATCAGTTCGTGCAGCTGCACATCGGTGTCGGTCGGCGCCTTGCCGATCTGCGTGCGGCGCTTGCCCAGTTTCGTGGTCTGCGCGAAAAGGTCGTGGATATGCTTGACCTGCTTCCTGATTGCGGTCATCTGGCGCGCTTTGGAACCGATCAGCTTTTCCAGCTCGTCCTTTTCCTCGGCCAGTTCCTTGTTCTCGCGCTTGATCTCGATTTCCTCGAGCTTGCGCAGGGAGCGCAGGCGCATGTTCAGGATCGCCTCCACCTGCACGTCGGAGAGCTTGAATTTCTTCATCATCACGGGCTTGGGCTCGTCTTCCGTGCGGATGATGTGGATGACTTCGTCGATGTTCAGGTACGCGATCAGCAAGACGCCCAAAACCTCCAGGCGGTGGTCGATCTGCGCGAGGCGGTTTTTGGATCTGCGCACCAGCACTTCCTGCCGGTGGTCGATATATTGCTGCAGCACTTCCTTGAGGTTCATGACGCGCGGCGTCAGGCCTTTTTCAAGGACGTTCATGTTGAGCGAGAAGCGGGTTTCAAGGTCGGTCACCTTGAACATCTGCGCCATCAGCAGCTCGGGGTCCATGCCCTTGTTCTTGGGCGTCAGCACCACGCGCACGTCTTCGGCAGATTCATCGACGATGTCGTCGATGAAGGGCAGCTTTTTGTTCGTGATCAGCTCGGCGATTTTTTCGATCAGGCGCGATTTTGCGACCTGATAGGGAATTTCGGTGACGACGATCTGCCACGCGTCGTTCTTCAGCTTTTCCACTTCCCAGACCGCGCGCACGCGGAACGAACCGCGACCGGTTTCATAGGACTGGCGGATCGACGCCTTGTCTTCGGCCAGAATGCCGCCCGTCGGGAAATCGGGACCCTTGACGAATTTCAGCAGGTCCTTCACTTCGCAATCGGGGGTTTCGATCAGGTGTTCCATCGCATCGCACAATTCGGCGACGTTATGGGGGGGAATGTTGGTCGCCATGCCGACCGCGATGCCGGAGGAGCCGTTCGCGAGCAGGTTGGGGAAGTTGGCGGGCAGCACCACGGGTTCCGTTTCCGAACCGTCATAGGTCGGGCGGAAATCGACCGCGTCTTCGTCGAGGCCTTCCAGCATCAGCTGCGCAACCGGCGTCAGGCGCGATTCCGTGTAACGCATTGCGGCCGCGCCGTCGCCGTCGATATTGCCGAAGTTGCCCTGGCCGTCGACCAGCGGATAACGGACGGAGAAATCCTGCGCGAGGCGCACGAGCGCGTCATAAACAGACTGGTCGCCATGCGGGTGGTATTTACCGATGACGTCGCCGACCACGCGCGCCGATTTCTTGGGCGCAAGTTCGGGGCGCAGGCTGAGCTGCGACATCGCATACAGCACGCGGCGATGCACCGGCTTCAACCCGTCGCGCAGATCGGGCAGCGAGCGGGCCATGATGGTGGAAAGCGCGTAAGACAGGTACTTCTCGGAGACGATATCGCCGAGGTTACGGTCCTGAATGTCGTTCGCAACGACGTTTGTCGGTTTTTTTGCCATGGGGGTTGTTTTAGCGCATTTTCGCGCGGTTTTCCAGCCCCTTGATGCGCCTGAAAAGGCTGGATATTGCGGTTATTGCGCCATTTTGGCGTATTTTTCCTCCAGCCGCAGGCGCGGCTCGGGGAGGTTGGAATTGGCCTGAGAAAAAACCCGGTGGAGCAGGAAATGGCCGGTCAGCTTCAGCCCGTCCAGCACATCGGCAGGGTCGAGGCGCGCTTCGCCCCGCAAAAATGTCGGCAGGCGCAGCATCATGTCCTTGTATGGCTCCCCCGCTTCTTCCGACACCGCGCAGCCCGATTTGGGGCTGACATAGCGCAGGTTTTCGGTCACGCCCGTCGCCACGCATTTGGAAAAATCGAGCCCGAAGCCCAGTTCGCGCAGCAGGGCGATTTCCCAATATATATATGCCGCCGGCCAGACCTCGCCGTCAAAGGCGTGCAGCAGCGCGACCATGCCGTCGAACACGCCCGGGTGGCTTTCATGTTCGGGCAGCGTCCGGTCGGCAAGGGCGCAGGCGGATTGCAGCGCGGTCAGCTTCACGGGGCTGTCGATGATATTGCCGGCGAAGCTGGTATCCAGCTCCAGCGTATAGGCACCCAGCTGGTCATGCGTTTTCGCTGACCATTGCGCAGAAACAAGGTTGCCGATTTCCAGCATCCCGCGCGTGCGCGACGAATTGATGCCATAGACATACCCCGCCGCCCGCCCGTGATTTTTCGTCAGCAGCGACACGATACCGCCATTCTCGCCATGCGGGCGCATGCTGAGGATAACGCCGGTGTCCTGCCAGCTGAGCGACATTTACGCCGCTTTCAGCGCGCGGTCGATGATGCCGCCGATATGCTGCGTGTAGCGGTCATAGGTGAAGATTTTCTCCAGCGCACCTTTCGGCAGCGCCTTTTGCACCGCGGGATCGGCGGCAAGAAGGTCGATA
>JADYYV010000353.1 GCA_020853455.1 Alphaproteobacteria bacterium
CCCCTGCTTTCGTCAACGACAACCTGAAACCAGGTTTCAACGCCGCCGCGCAATTGAACGAACAGGAAATCATCGACCGCCTGATGGCGCTGCACGACGCGCTGCCGCCGCATCTGGCCGCCGAAGTGGAAAAGAAAATGGCGGCGGCACGAAACGCGCCGCCGCCACAACAATCGGCGTTGTTCTGATTACTTGCCGTTCGACAGCAGGCCTTCCGGAATATTCAGGAAGTTGCCGCCCGAACCGCCGCTGGTAATTTTCGGCAGCTGGCCGTCCCATTTCTGGACCGCTTCGTACATGATAAGCGACTGGTTTTTCGCCAGCGCCTCGTTCTGGATCATCATCGATTCAGCATCGGCGCGCGCGGCGATCAGGCGCTGTTTTGCCTGTTCCTCGATCTGCACGGTCTGGTTCTTGGCCATTTCGGCGCTCTGCACCGCCACCACTTTCGCCTCGACCGCGTTTTCAAACTGGTCCTGGAAATCGCTGTTGGTCAGCGCAAAGGCGGAAACCGAAATGCCATGCACCTTCAAATCCGCCGCGATCATTTCCTCGATGCCGTTCTGCGCCTTCAGGCGGTTGGCGATCAGGTCCATCGCCGCCCACTGGCCGATGACGTTTTTCCTCGACGACGTGACGACCTGCGGGATCAGCTTATCTTCCCACATCGTTCCTACGTCGGTGTACATCTTCACTGTCGCCGAAGGATCGAGCGAGTAGTTGATCGCGAATTTGATCTGCGCCTGCTGCACGTCTTTCGTATAGACCGACGTGTCGCCATCCTGGCGCATCACGCGGTTGTCCAGCTGCGTGATGCTCGACATCACGGGCACCACGATGTAAACGCCGGGCGGATAGGCATCGGGATCGACCTTGCCGAGCGTTTTCTTGACGCCCGTATGCCCCGCATCGACCACGATCACGGTCGAGAGGAAGAAATAACCGCCGATCATCAGGGCAAAGATGATCAAACCAAGTTTTTTGCCAAAGCCTTCCATTTTGGGGAACCTTTCATGCAGATTGACGATATTGGAATTTGGGTTTTGCGCGCGCGCCATTGTGGCGATAAACTTTCAAAAAAGACTGTCAGGACTGGATATTAGGTCTATTTCTTGCAGCGGGCAACGGGGCTGCGCAGGCGGGTAATTCCATATCGCTCAAACTCCCCCGAAAGCGCAGGATTTCCGCCAGTCCCGCGTGTTAACCAGAACATCGAAACCCGGGAAAAAACTGCCATGTCCAAGAAACCCGTCATCATCACGCTCCTCGTCATTGCCGCCATCGCGGCGGGTGGCTGGTATTGGTATTCACATAAATCAGGCAGCGGGGACGACAAGAAACCCAAAGGCCCGCAGGCCGTCGTGACCGCCGCGGTCGAGGCGCGCGACATCACCTCCACCATCAATGCCGTCGGCTCGCTCATCGCGGGCGAAGCCGCCGCCATCCATGCCGAAGTATCCGGACAGGTGCAGGAAGTGCTGTTCGAGGAAGGCAAGCCCGTCAAAAAAGGCGACACGCTGATCAAGATGGATTCCAGCCTGATCGAAACCGAATACGCCAAGGCCAAGGCCGCGCTCGATGTCGCCGCCGCCACCTTCCAGCGTGACGACAAGCTGAAATCGGGCGGCTTCGTCGCCGGCCAGCAATGGGATGTGTCGCGCGCCGATTACCGCGCCGCGCAGGCCGCGGTATCGAACGCCGAAATCCTGCTGACCAAATCGACCATCAAGGCGCCGTTCGACGGCGTCGCGGGCCTGCGCAGTTTTTCGCCCGGCGATTACGCGACCGCGGGGCAGGAACTGACCAACGTCGTCGCGCTCGACCCGCTGAAGATTGAATTCACCGTGCCCGAAAAAGATTACGCGACCGTGAAACAGGGCCAGAAAATCTCTTTTAACGTCGATGCCTTTCCGGACCGGAAATTCACCGGCGAAATCTACGCCATCGACCCGCGCATCAACCCCGAAAACCGCAACTTCACCGTGAAAGCGACCATCCCGAATACGGACGGCGCGCTGCGCCCCGGCATGTATGCGCGCATCGGCATCGAAACGCAGACGCGGCAGGCCGTGCCGATGATTCCGGAGGAAGCCGTCATTCCGCAAGGCAGCGACAGCTATGTGTTCACCATCAACGGCAGCAAGGCGCAGCGCAAAAAAATCACGCTGGGCGAGCGCCAGGCCGGATCGGTCGAGGTGCGCGAAGGGCTGACGGCGGGCGATAAAGTCATCACCGCCGGCACCATGAAGCTGAAGGACGGCAGCGACGTTGCCGAACAGAAACAAGACGCCGCCCCCGCCCCTGCCCCCGCCAAAGCGGAGTAACCGAAGAATGACGCTTCCCGAACTTTGCATCAAGCGCCCGGTTTTCGCGACGGTGATGAGCCTTTTCCTCATCCTGCTCGGGCTTGTGTCATACTCGCGCCTGTCGGTGCGCGAATACCCGAACATCGACGAGCCGATCGTCACCGTTTCCACCAGCTACCTGGGCGCGAGCGCCGAGATCATGGAATCGCAAGTGACCAAGGTGCTGGAAGATTCGCTTGCCGGGATTGAAGGCATCGAGATCATGTCGTCGATCAGCCGGTCGGAAAGCAGCCAGATCACGCTGCGCTTTGTCATCAGCCGCGACCCCGACGACGCCGCCAACGACGTGCGCGACCGCGTGGCGCGCGTGAGATCCCAGCTGCCCGACGAAGTCGACGACCCGACGGTCGCCAAGGTCGAGGCCGATGCGCAGCCGATCATCTACCTCGCCTTCACCAGCGACCGCCTGTCCGCCATGGAAATCACCGATTACGCCGACCGCTATGTGCAGGACCGGCTGCAGAACGTGGAGGGTGTCGCGCAGGCCGTGATCCTGGGCGAACGCCGCAAATCGATGCGTATCTGGCTCGACCCGCAGCGCCTCGCCGCCGCGAAACTTGCGCCATCGGATGTCGAGGCGGCGCTGCGCAGCCAGAACGTCGAAATTC
The DNA here is from genome assembly GCA_020853455.1 of Alphaproteobacteria bacterium. GTDB lineage: Bacteria > Pseudomonadota > Alphaproteobacteria > Micavibrionales > UBA2020 > JAPWJZ01. The sequence goes on from JADYYV010000353.1 coordinate 2,975, forward strand.
CCGCCGGCCGCATCGAAAGCAGCAAGCGCGAATTCACCGTGCTGTCCGAAACCGATATGCGCGACGTGGGCCAGTTCGAAAACCTGATCCTGAAGCGCAACGGCGCGTCGTTTGTGCGGCTGCGCGATGTGGGCCGCGCCGAAATCGCGCCCGAAGACGAACGCCGCGTCGTGCGTTTCAACGGCAAGAACGCGGTTGCGCTGGGCGTCATCAAGCAGGCGACCGCCAACCCGCTCAGCGTGTCGCAGGGCATCCAGAAACTGCTGCCGGATATCCGCAGCTCCCTGCCCGAAGGCATGAACATCGAAATCGCGCATGATACCTCCGTCTTCATCGACCGGTCGATCAATGCCGTGTATCACACGATTTTCGAGGCGGTCGCGCTGGTGCTGCTGGTGATCTTTTTCTTCCTGCGCTCCTTCCGCTCCACCTTTATCCCGCTGGTCACGATTCCTATTTCGCTGATCGGCGTATGCTTTGCGATGTATGTGATGGGTTACACCATCAACACGCTGACGCTGCTGGCCTTCGTCCTGGCAATCGGCCTGGTGGTCGACGACGCGATCGTCGTGCTGGAAAACATTTTCCGCCATATCGAGGAAGGGAAATCCCCGCGCGAGGCGTCGCTGATCGGCGGCAGGGAAATCGCCTTCGCCGTCATCGCCATGACTATCACGCTGGCGGCCGTCTATGCGCCCATCGCGCTGTCGACCGGCAAGACGGGCAAGCTGTTCGTCGAATTCGCCCTGACGCTGGCGGGCGCGGTCATCATTTCGGGTTTCGTCGCGCTGACGCTGACGCCGATGCTGTGTTCAAAAATGCTGTCTGCGCACAAGGAAAAACACGGCCGCGTTTATAACGCCATCGAAAGCTTCCTTGAAAAACTCACAAGCGGCTATGGCCGGCTGCTGGCGCTGGCCCTGTCGTGGCGCTCTGTCATCGTCATCATCGGCATCGCGGTTGCGGGCGCGAACGTGGCGCTTTTGACGATCATCAAATCCGAACTTGCCCCCATCGAGGATCGCGGCACGATCGTCGTGCGCGCATCCGCGCCGGAAGGCTCCACCATCGGTTACATGACCGAATGGATGAAAAAGCTGGAACCCATCGCGGCATCGGTCGGCGAAATCGAGAAATATTTCGTGGTCGCGGGCAGCCCGACCGTTTCCGACGGCATCGCCTTCCTGCGCCTGAAACCGTGGGAAGAGCGCAAGCGCAAGCAGCAGGACATCACCAAGGAAATCACCCCCAAAGTCGTCGCCCAGACCGCGGGCATCAGCGCGTTTCCGCGCAACCCGCCTTCGCTGGGCGGCTCCGTGCGCTCCAGCCCCGTGCAGATGGTCATCCTGACCAGCGGCACCTATCAGGATCTCGACAAGGCCGTGACGCAGCTGGTGCAGGATTTCGCCACATATCCCGGCATGACCGACGTCGATACCAACCTGCGCATGAACAAGCCGCAGCTGAACATCCAGCTGGACCGCGACAAAACCGCCGCCGTCGACGCCGATATCGACGCCGCCGGCCGCACGCTGGAAACCCTGCTGGGCGGGCGGCAGGTCACAAGGTACAAGGACCGCGGCGAGCAATACGACGTGATCGTGCAGGTGTCGGACGAGCAGCGCGAACGCCCGCAGGACCTGACGGATATTTATGTCCGCAATTCCAAGGACGACATGATCAAGCTGTCCAACCTTGTCACCATCAGGGAAACGGTCGCCCCGCGCGAGCTGAACCACTTCAACCAGCTGCGCGCCGCCGACATCACCGCCAGCCTTGCCCCCGGCTATGCGCTGGGCGAGGTGCTGGCCTATGCCGATAAGCGCGCGAAAGAAGTTTTGCCGCCCGGCTTCATCGTCGATTACAACGGCGAATCCCGCGAATTCAAGGATTCAGGATCGAGCATCGCGCTGACCTTCGCGCTTGCCATCGCCTTTATCTATCTTGTGCTGTCGGCGCAGTTCGAAAGCTTCGTGGGCCCGTTCATCATCATGCTGTCGGTGCCGCTGTCGATTGCGGGCGCGCTGCTGGCGCTGTACCTGACGGGCGGTACGCTGAACATCTACAGCCAGATCGGGCTTGTGACGCTGATCGGCCTTATTACCAAGCACGGCATCCTGATCGTCGAATTCGCCAACCAGGAACGGGAGAAAAACAATATCGGCCGCCGCGAGGCCGTGACGCAGGCGGCATTGATGCGTCTTCGTCCCATCCTGATGACAACCGGCGCGATGGTGCTGGGCGCGCTGCCGCTGGCGCTTGCCACGGGCGCCGGCGCGGAAAGCCGCCAGCAGATCGGCTGGGTCATCATCGGCGGCATGAGCATCGGGACGTTCTTTACCCTGTTTATCGTGCCGGTCGTCTACAGCCTGCTGTCGCGCAAGGAAATGCCCAAACATGCCTAAGAAACCGATACTGGAAAACAAGCACAGGGCGGTCATTTCCAAGACCGCATTCGCCGCGCGCATGGCGCGCTGGCTGGGGCTGACGCTGGCGATTATCTTCGTTTCGCTGGTCGCGGGCGTTCTGGGCTATCACTGGTTTGAAAACATGGCGTGGATCGACGCACTGCTGAACGCGGCGATGATTTTGGGCGGCATGGGCGAGGTCGATGCGCTGCATACCGTCGGCGGAAAATTGTTCGCGGCGTTCTACGCGCTTTATTCCGGCATATTGCTGGTTGTGTGCGGCGGGTTATTGCTGGTGCCGGTGTTTCACCGCGTACTGCATCATTTCCACGCGGAAAACTGATCAGTTCGGCTTGGGGGCGTTTTTTGCCGCGGGCGCTGCCTGCGCGGGCAGCTTGCGGATCACGTCGCAAAGATCCTCGCGGATGTCCTGTTCACGGATCGCATGGAAAGCGTCGTTCAGGATATTCAGGCGCGCTGGCGTGACGGGCTCATAGGCGGCGCGCAGCAGCGCGGATTGCGGCCCCGGCGCGGGTTCGGAAAAGCTGCCGGTCATTTCGTTATCAAGCTCCAGCCCCGCATCCTGCTGCAGTTTCATCAGCGCGTCGGCAAGCTTGTCGCAGCCCACGCGGCGCAACGCGTTATCGGCGCGGTCCAGCAGCGGCCCCGCATCGGCAATCACGAAAAGCGTGTCTAGATCAGCCATCCTGTACCTCGTCCCGCGATTATATCGCAAACCGGGTTAAGAAATTTTTAACGCCGTTATTCGCGCACGGTTTTGGCGATTTTATCGAGGACGGCGTTCACCAGCTTGCGTTCCGGCCCGTCATAGAAGCCGTTGGTGACGTTGAGATAATCATGGATGATGATGCCGGTATCGGTCTTGCCATGCGCCAGCAGTTCATAGGCGCCGGCGCGCAAAATGGCATCCAGCAGGGTTTCGACTTCGGCGATTTTTCCGGCGGCAAGCGCGGCGGCGACAACGCCATCCACATCGCCCCAGCGTTTTTGCAGACCAAGGACAATATCATTCAGCAATTCTTCATCGGGCGGCACAAAGGTGTCGCCGTCCAGCGTAAAGCCGCTGCGGTGGTCGATATATTCGCGCACGGCGGATTTTGCGTCCTGGTTATTCAGGCGCATCTGGTACAGCACCTGCACGGCGGCCAGGCGCGCGGCTGTTTTGCGCGCGTTTTTCGAGCCGGCGTTTTTCTTCACCGCGCGCTTTTCCGCCGCTTTGGGCGGAAGCTTGGTGATTTTCTGTTTATCAACCATTGCTGACTTTCTTGCAGACGTGTTCGACACCGGCGAGGAAGTCATTGTAGTCCTTCACCTCGCGGAAGTCTTTATAAACCGACGCGTAGCGGACATAGGCGACGGGGTCGAGCTGGGAGAGCGCCTGCATCGCCTTTTCGCCGATTTCCTTGGTCGTCACGTCGCTTTCGCCGGATTGTTCCAGCTGGCGGACGATATCATTCGCCACGCGCTCGATCACATCGGCGTCGACGGGGCGTTTTTGCAGGCACAATTTGAGCGAGCGCATCAGTTTGTTGCGGTCGAACGGCTCGCGCTTGCCGTTGTTTTTCACCACGATAATTTCGCGCAGCTGCACGCGCTCGAAAGTCGTGAAGCGCGCTTCGCAATCGGGGCATTCGCGGCGGCGGCGGATGGCGGCGTCGTCTTCCGTCGGGCGGCTGTCTTTGACCTGCGTGTTCGTTCCAACGCAAAAGGGGCAACGCATGTTTCGTTACTCCTTCGGATAGATCGGGAATTTATCGCAGAGCTTGCGGACTTCCGCATACACCGCTTTCTCGATCTCGCCGTTGTTGCCCGCGCCGTTTTTGGCAAGGCCGTCCAGCACGGCGACCATGTATTCGCCGACCAGTTCGAATTCCGCCTTGCCAAAGCCGCGCGTGGTGGCGGCGGGGCTGCCGACGCGCAGGCCGGATGTCACCATCGGCTTTTGCGGATCGAACGGGATCGCGTTTTTGTTGCAGGTGATGCCCGCATGTTCGAGCGACAGTTCCGCGTCCTTGCCCGTCAGTTTTTTCGGGCGCAGGTCGATCAGCACCAGATGGCAGTCGGTGCCGCCGGACACGATATCGAGCCCGCCAGCCTTCAGCGTATTGGCCAGCACGCGCGCGTTATCCAGCACGTTCTGCGCGTAAACCTTGAACGACGGCTGCAGCGCTTCGCCGAAGGCGACCGCTTTAGCCGCGATCACATGCTCCAGCGGGCCGCCCTGCAGGCCGGGGAACACGGCGGAATTGATTTTCTTGGCGATCTCCTCGTCATTCGTGAGGATGATGCCGCCTCTAGGTCCGCGCAGGGTTTTGTGCGTGGTGGAGGTCGTGACATGCGCATGAGGCACGGGCGACGGATACTGCCCGCCCGCCACCAGACCTGCGTAATGCGCCATATCGACCATCAGATACGCGCCGACTTCATCGGCGATCTTGCGGAAGCGCGCACTATCGAGCACGCGCGGATAGGCCGACGCGCCGGCCACGATCAGTTTCGGTTTATGTTCGCGCGCCAGACGCTCGACTTCGTCCATATCGATCAGCGCGTCGGATTCACGCACGCCGTATTGCACGGCGTTGAACCATTTGCCCGACATGTTGGGCTTCGCGCCATGCGTCAGGTGTCCGCCATGCGCGAGCGCCTGGCCCAAAATGGTGTCGCCCGGCTGAACCAGCGACATAAACACCGCCTGGTTCGCCTGCGCACCAGAATGCGGCTGCACGTTGGCGAATTTCGCGCCAAAGAGTTCGCAGATGCGGTCAATCGCCAGCTGCTCCGTCACATCGACGAATTCGCAGCCGCCGTAATAACGCTTGCCGGGATAGCCTTCGGCATATTTGTTGGTCAGCACGGACCCTTGCGCCTGCAGCACCGCGCGGGAAACAATGTTTTCCGATGCGATCAATTCGATCTGGTCTTTCTGGCGGCCGAGTTCTGCGCGGATGGCGTTATAAACAGCGGGATCGGCATCGGCCAGATTGGTTTCAAAAAAATTGAATGCAGCCATCGGGGTTTCTTTCTTTTGAGCGAGAGTCATTTAAGCACCGCACTTTCCTAATTTTTCGACGCGGCCCGCATGGCGGCCGCCTTCAAATGCTGTTGATAAAAATACATTCACGCAATCAAGCGCCGTTTCGACGCCCAGCAGCCGCGCACCCAGCGCAATCACGTTGGCATCGTTGTGCAGCCGCGCAAGCCGCGCCGAGGTCACATCATGCGCAAGGGCACAGCGCATGCCCTTGTACCGGTTGACCGCGATGCTGATGCCGATGCCCGAGCCGCAGATGGCGATACCAATGGGCGCCTGCCCTGCATTGATCGCTTCCGCCAGTTTGAAACCGAAATCGGGGTAATCGACGCGGTCCTCGTTAAACGGACCCAGATCAATAACGTCATGCCCCGCTTTTTTGAGGTGTTCGACCACCGCGGCCTTCAGCTGAAAGCCCGCATGATCGGAAGAAATGGCTATTTTTTTACCCTCGGCCAAGGCTTTGACCCCAAGATATTGTTACGGCTGCCCTGATATACCAAATGTAGTAGGGGTATTCCAGAAGTATCACGCTAGATGTTGAATCGTTATTATGGAATATGCACTCCGCCCCTATGCGTCATTCCCGCGAAAGCGGGAATCCCGGCGGCCTGATGCGCCCTGCCAATCCTTGAGATCCCCGCCTTCGCGTTGATGACGACTAGGCGGAGAGTAACGAGTAACTTTCAATTGCCAGCCACACCAACCCCTTTAAACTCAATTCCAAATTAATTTTGGTGGCCTGATGAAGAAAAATTTTATCATTTTGATATTACTTACTATCGTTAATACCGCTTATGCCTATGGCCCGCTACCCACGGCAATTGTTGAAGAAAGAAAAACATCTGAATGCGTTCAAACAATGGCAGCAAATGTGGGATGGAGCGAATCAAGAGAACCCGCGCTTTCAATCAAGAACACTTGTGACGCGACAGTAATCATAGAAGCAATCGTGACCGCCAAAAATATTTCCGAAGAATTCATTTCGGAGCAAAGATGGATTTATCTGGACAAGTTGGCTTATTACTTCGGCAAAGGGGAATATAATTGCCCAGACATTGAATGGAGCTTATACGATCGCTTATTTCCACCTAAACAGAGGGAATGCAAAACGATAGCTATAAAACGCGGCGAGAAGATCAAAGTCGTGATGGCATTTGGAACATATTATAAAATAACAGGCCGTTTCGTATCCGATACAGAAAAGGCTGAACGCACAGAATTTAAATTGGAAGGAAAAGTTATTCTTCCTAAGGGCGAGGGTTCAGACCCAGTCGACAAGTAGTTTATCGAGATCAATATATCAAAGGAGTCGGAATAAATTGAAACTCATATTTTCGTTGTTGCTTATCGTTATCCTCACAGGTTGTGATCGGATTTATTTTGCCAAAGATCACGGCCTCAACACGGAAGAAATATCGCTCGATTTGCACCGGAACTATGGCGCGGGAACGGATGAAAAAATTCTTATTCGAGATTTTACCGCTAAAGGCTATCGGTATATTCCGCCGAATAATACAGCGCAAAAAAGACGCTTGGTTTATCCCCATCCATGTCCGCCAATATTCTATGCTATGGGTGAACAAATCTACATAGCATGGACATCCAACGAACACGGCTTGATAAGTTCTATTGAAGAGCCAAAAATTACGCCTTGCGGCATGACACTTCCGTAACTTTAGTCTGAATGTTAAATGTTTGGAGTAGATTGAACTCCTCCGTGATTTTCGATTGATATGACTCACATGACGCGCGGACGCGCTACTGGATCCCCGCCTTCGCGGGGATGACGGTTGTAGGGTAAGGCGACCACACCCCGCTGTCACTCCGGCGAAAGCCGGAGTCCACGGACGTGTATTTGGGGAGTGAACAGGCGGTGACGGTTTTGCGCCGCATGGCGCAGTCCGTAGATCCCGGCTTTCGCCGGGATGACAGTTGAGTGTTAGGGCGCGGGCGTGCCCGGCAATTTCAAATTCCGCTTCGGTTTTTCCAGCATGGGGCCGCCGATGAGAGTGTTTTCGGCCGTGCCGCCGAGGCGTTCCAGCGCGCTGTGGGCTTTTTCGATCGCGGTTTTGTCGTTGAATTCGTCGAAGGTTTTCATGACAACGGCTTCGGATTTCGTGTTCAGGTTATGCGTGATTTGGGTGTAGGTGCGGGCGGAGAAGTTGAAGATTTCGGTGAGTTTGTAACCCAAACCCCGCTCGACCGATGAAAACGCCACGCGGTCGTTCGATAGCAGCTGCCACGGATCGACCGGTTTTTTCTCGGCCTGTTTCACTTCCTCGACCGCGCGCTGCGCTTCGGCCTTTTTCTGGCGGGCGATCAGGTCTTTGGCGGCATCGGCCTTCAGCACCTGCGCCTGATAATCTTTCCCCGCATCGACCGCGAAATCCCAGATGGTTTTTCCTGTCCTGGTCACCGCCTGCAAATCCGCGCCCGCGCTGACCAGCGCTTTAATAACATCGGCATCGCCGCGCGCGGCCGCCAGGTGCAGCGGCGTCACGCCCTGTTCATCCACCGCGTTCACATCGGCATCGTTGTTGATAAGGAATGAAACGCCTTCGGTCTTATATCCCTGCATCGCCGCCCAGTGCAGCGGCGTGCGGCCGTCATTGTCGCGCGCGTGGATATCCGCGCCGAAATGCACCATGTCGGTCATTTTATAATGGATGGTGTAATCGGTATCCTGCACCGCGTGATGCAGCAGCGTCGCCCCGCCCGCGTCCTTGGCGTTCACGCTCACGCCGCGGTTGAGAAACATGGCGACAAGCTCGCGCCCGCCCCTGTGCCCGTAATCTTCGCGGCGGATGGCGATATGCGCGCCCGGACGGCCTTGCGCATCGGTCACATGCGGGTCGGCGCCGGCGTTCAGCATATTGCGCGCGGTTTCGGCATCGCCGCGGGCGACGGCGTTCAGCAGCCTGATATCGTTATCCCGGGTGGCGGGCATCGGGTGCGGTTCCGTTTTGGGTTTGGGTAGTATTTTACATACGACAGAACAGGGCGGCGGTCAATCCGAACCCTGTCATCCTGAGCGCAGCGAAGGATCTCCCTTTGTTTGCCAAGGGGGATCCTTCGCTGCGCTCAGGATGACATTCTATTATGTAAATATTAGTCCTTGATATGCCCGTTCTTTTTCAGCACATAGGCAAGCCGCGCGAGGGCGTTTTTCTTGAAAACCGCCTCCCCCGCCGATGCGGGGCATTGAATGACGATTTCGGTCATGGTTTCGGTGTCCATCGCGCTCACGCGCATGGCGGGGCCCATCTGCCGGAATTCGAAAATGACCTCGCGCCCTTGCAGTATTTCTGCCATATTTTCTCCCAACACAGCCATCTTAGGATTAAACCGATGAACGCTCAAGCAGCCGCGAGTATCCCCATGGACAAGAAACTGGATAAATCGAAACTCAAGCCGTCTTTCAAATGGGACGACGCGCTGCTGCTCGACGACCAGCTGACGGACGAGGAGCGCATGATCCGCGATGCGGCGCGCGACTATTGCCAGGATAAATTGATGCCCCGCGTGCTGGAGGCGAACCGCCACGAAATTTTCCACCGCGAGATCATGACAGAAATGGGCGCGCTCGGCCTGCTGGGATCGACGCTGCAGGGTTACGGCTGTGCGGGCACGAATTACGTGTCTTACGGGCTGATCGCGCGCGAGGTGGAGCGTGTTGACTCCGGTTATCGCTCAGCGATGTCGGTGCAATCATCCTTGGTCATGTATCCGATCTATGCCTTTGGCACCGAAGAACAGCGCCAGAAATACCTGCCTAAGCTGGCGACCGGCGAATGGGTGGGCTGCTTCGGCCTGACCGAACCCGATGCCGGATCCGACCCTGCGTCGATGAAAACCCGCGCCGTGAAAACCAAGGGCGGCTATACGCTCAAGGGATCGAAAATGTGGATCACCAATTCGCCGATCGCGGATGTGTTCGTGGTCTGGGCGAAGGATGAAGCGGGCGATATCCGCGGTTTCGTGCTGGAAAAAGGCATGAAGGGCCTGAGCGCCCCGAAGATCGAGGGGAAATTCTCCCTCCGCGCGTCGATTACCGGCGAGATCGTGATGGACGATGTATTCGTGCCGGAAGAAAACAAATTCCCCGAAGTGAAGGGACTGACCGGGCCGTTTTCGTGCCTCAACAACGCGCGCTACGGCATTTCCTGGGGTGCGCTCGGCGCAGCCGAGTTTTGCTTCCATCAGGCGCGGCAATATACGCTCGACCGCACCGTGTTCAACCGCCCGCTGGCGGCGAACCAGATTATCCAACTGAAGCTGGCCAATATGCAGACCGACATCACGCTCGGCCTGCAGGGCGCGCTGCGTCTCGGCCGGTTGAAGGACGAGGAACGCGCCGCACCCGAAGCGATTTCGATGATGAAGCGCAACAACTGCGGCAAGTCGCTGGAAATCGCCCGCATCGCGCGCGACATGCTGGGCGGCAACGGGATTTCCGACGAATTCCACGTGATCCGCCACTGCATGAACCTTGAAGCCGTGAACACGTATGAAGGCACGCATGACGTCCATGCGCTGATCCTCGGCCGCGCGATCACGGGCATTCAGGCTTTCGGTTAATTTTGGATCCGGTCACGCTTCTATTGCCGCTGCTGGTTATCGCCTGCGGCATTACCGTGCTGCGGCGGCGCAGAAAACGCAAAAGCGTTTTCGAGGTAAATACCGACATCCTGCCGGTCGTGAAAATGCCGGCGACACCGAACGGCGACGCGCTCGACCAGCATCGCGACGCGATCCTCGGCCATTTATGGACGGTGATCGCAGGGCTTGAAAAACAGCGGCAATCCGATCCGCAAAACGCCGAAGGCTGGGCGATGCTGACGGGCGCGGTCCTGAAATACGCAACCGCCGTGCAGCTGCGCCCGCGCAATATTCCCGTCATCATCATCGCGACCACGAATGCGGCGTCGATACTGGAGCGTGAAAGCGAAAACGAGCTTCCCGACCCGCTGAAGGCCGCCAATATCCATGAAATGTCGTATTTCCTGCACCGGTCATGCACGCCGCACAAGGACGCGCTGGCGAAATCCCACGGCCACACGCTGACGCCCGCCGAAACCAGGCAGGCGCTGGAATTCATCAACAGCCTGCAATGGGACAGGGAACAGAAGGCCTTCGCGCAGAAGACGCTGCATTAATCGCCGTTTCCACCCCCGCCTTGCGCGGGGGTCCAGCAGGCCGTCCGGCCGTCTTATGACCCTGCATACGAAAGTTTCACGAGACGCGCGGACGCGCTTCTGGATGCCCGCGCAAGGCGGGCATGGCAGGGATTAAGGCTTGGGCAGTTTCGGCGACGGGAATTTTTCCAGCAGCGTCTTGGTGATGCCGTTGCCGCCCAGGCTGAAGCCTTCGGCGAATTCTTTTTCGGCGCGGATTTTCAGCAGCACGTTTACCACGTTTTCCTTCAGCTTTTCCGCGTCCTGCCGCACCCAGACCGTGCGCTCCGACGTGCCCAGCATAAACTGCACATGCAGGTAATCCGACGCGCCGCGCTCCGGTCGTTCGATCACGAAGGGCGTTTCCAGCCCGCCGATCACGATCATGCCGTTCGCCACGACGGGCAGCGGGCGCTTGCTGTCCATGCCGGAATCCGCCGGGCGCACCAGCAGCGCTGCGATTGCGCCGTCGTCCTGAAAAACCTTCACCGCGTCCTGCACGGCGGTCAGCGCGACGGTCAGCAGTTTCGTCTGCTGCTGTTTCCTGAATTCGGCGGCGATCTTGTCGAACTGCGCCTGCAGGGGTGACGGGGTCATGGCTTCACGCTCCGCAGCATCGGCACGGCGAGCGGTTTTTTGTCGAGCGTGCCGGTGATGCCGGTCGCGGGTACGCTGTAGGCGGCGGCGGCCTTTGCCTGCGCAAGGTGCTCGATGATGGCGTTCATGACAGCGTCCTTCAGCGGCACCGCGCCGTTGGTGGGCGGCGGCGGCCAGGGGCCCGTCCAGTTGTCGCGCGCGGATTCAAAACTTGTCACCGGCCCGCTGGCGTCATTGGCGATCAGCGTCGCCTTGTTATAGGTGCTGAGGATGATCCATTCCAGCGCGTAGCCATCGGCAACGGTGGTCGCATTCGCAACCGGCGTTTCGCTGCGCGCAACCGCACTGCCGTTTTTGCGCAGGCGCGTTTCCAGCGAGATATTCATGCCGCCTTCCTGCAGCTCCTTCACGGCACCCTGCAGCGCGGCGAGGTATGTGGCGGCATAGGTATCCTCCAGCCTTTTGGCGAAGGCTTGCGATGCTGCGTCGAACTTGGTCTTGATCTCGGATTCTTTCATAGCCATTTTACATACTACACCCGCCGGGCAAATACAACCCCCTGCCCGTCAACCTATTGATGTGCATAGAAAAACCCGCCGGAACGCGGCGGGTTTTTCCTGCGTGTAAGCTTGGTATGTCCTAGAGGCCCGGCGCCTTGGGCGTTGCACCCGGCACGAGGGGTTGTACTTTGTTGACCGTGATCTTGTTCGCGGCCTCGATCGGCACGGTCATGGAAATCTTCTGGCCGTCGACCACGGTTTCAAACGTGATCATGGTGCCCGACAGCGCGCCCACCGCTGCCTGCTGGCCGCCGCCCTGCACGGGCTGCTGCTGGCCGTTCGGCTGCACGACCGCTTGGGGCTGGCCGTTTTGCGTCTGACCCTGCTGCGCCGCGCGGCGTGCATCGGCCGCCGCCTTCGCGCGCGCCTGCAATTCTTCCTGCGGCACTTCGCGCACGCTCAGCAGGTTGGGGAAAGTGTGGATGAACGGCACGTCGATGCGCGAGCCGTAATAGCGGATATGATAGGTCTTGTTCGCCGGGCTTGCGGCCTCGCGCGCTTTTTTGTCGGCGGGAGATTCATCGTAAGGCGCATAAGTATCGCGACCTTCCGACAGCATGTCCTGCATGTCCTTGGAATTGAATTTCAGGTGCAGGAACGTGTTTTCGTTCGCCAGCACCGTACCCTTGTCGGTGATGATCTTGTAGTTGTAAATCGCGCCCTTGTCTTCGTCATAGCGCACGTATTCCGATTTCACTTCCTTGATCTTCACTTCGGTCTCGTGGATCGTGCCGTAGTGGTAATAGGCCGGCCCGCCGATCGCGGCCCCGCCGATGGTCGCCATGATGAAGGCGCGTTTCAGCTTGCTGCCGAAATCGCCTGCTTTTTCCTTGAAGGTCTTCTTGCGACCATAGCTGGATGCCATTTCTGTCTCTCCCGTAACGAAAATCGAAATGAAATTATGAATTCAAGGAAATTAGCACCGTAAAGATGAAAGGTAAATGCGGGAAAAGAATAATAATGCGCGCTTGGTCATAACGCAGATAAAAGCCTGTAAATTTTATGTATTATAAAAAATGTTTGCAAGCCGTTCAAGAATCACGGAATCTTCAGGCTCGCTTCAGTCTGGCTTTCCAATATGACGGCCTGAACTTTGGGAGTTAACATTCCCAGATATAAAAAAGCGACA
>JADYYV010000354.1 GCA_020853455.1 Alphaproteobacteria bacterium
GCCCGCGCCGATGGCGCGAGGACAGTTCATGCCTGAGCCGACCTACGCTGGCGCTCCGGTCGCCTCAGGCATGAACACCGGCGGAAACGTACCTATTGGGGGTGGACTCCAAATTGGGGGTTGACCAATATTCTACTCAACCATTTATACAAACAGCTCTCAAACCCCAGCTCTTACTGAGGTTGCAAGAATGAAAATCTTACGTTTTAAGAGACGTTCAGGCCGCCGGAGCCCATTTGCTCCGCCCAGAAGGTTTCGAGGTCGCGCAGGACGCTGCTCATGGTGTCGAAGCGGGCATTCGTCAGGCCGGCGCCGGCGAGTTTTTCTTCGTGCTTTTTATACAGCTTGGTGATGGCGTCCGACAGCTTGCGGCCTTTTTCGGAGAGCTTCACGCGCACGGAGCGTTTGTCGTGGATGGAGCGTTCCTGCACCAGATAGCCGTTTTCGACCATCTTTTTGACGTTATACGACACGTTGGAGCCGAGGTAGTAACCGCGCACGGTCAATTCGCCCACGGTCAGTTCATCGGTGCCGATGTTGTGCAGGATCATGCTTTGCACGTTGTTGATGTCGAGGATGTTGGCGCGTTCCAGCTCGACCTTCAGCACATCCAGAAACTGGCGGTGCAGGCGTTCGATCAGGTTAATCGCGTCGTAATACGGTGAACTCAAATCCGGTCACTCCTCAGATATCATCTGGATTTATTCTAGGGCATATCAAGGTGTTGTGCAAAGAAAGAAAACATTTCCCTGTCATGCCCACCCATCGGCTTTGCCGATAGGCGGGGGTGACGGGAGCATTAGTTTTCAGAATGTCAGGTCGCGCGCGCCCAACGGCTCGAAATACTTTTCCACTTCCGCATCCGGCACATCGCTGAGGCGTTCCGGCTTCCATTTCGGCTGGCGGTCTTTGTCGATAAGGGCGGCGCGGATGCCTTCGTAGAAATCGTGGTTGGATGCGACCGCCTGGCTGAGGCGGTATTCCATCGTCATGACCTGCGCGAACGGCATTTTCGCACCAAGGCGGATCTGGCGCAGCGCCACCTTCAGGCTGGTGGGCGACATGGCGTACATCGCGGCAAGCGTTTCGCGCGTCCAGTCGGAGGCGACGCGCTGCAACTCGTTCACGATATCCTCGACACGATCAAAGCCGAAGCAATGGTCGATCATCGCGCGATGCGGCGCGATTTCGGAATCGCCGGGCGCGTTGCCGGCAAATTCCTCGATCACGGCGGTCACGTGCTGGTGCGCGGTTTTGCGCGGATCCCATTTCAGCCCCGCCAGTTTATCGACCAGCGCCGGAATATCGGCCAGCGCGACGAAATGCGTGGCAAAGCCAATGTAAATCGTATCAATCGCCTTGATGCGCTTCGATGTCAGCGCAAGGTATGCGCCCGTCTGCCCCGGGCAGCGCGGCAGGAAATAACCGCCACCCACATCGGGGAAAAATCCGATATTGGTTTCCGGCATCGCGAACAGCGTGTTTTCGGTCACAACGCGGTGCGAGCCATGTGCTGAAACACCCTTGCCGCCGCCCATCACAATGCCGTTGATGAGCGAGATATAAGGCTTGGGGAATGTCTGGATGCGGTGGTTGAGGATATATTCCTCGCGGAAGAAATCGCGCGTCAGCTGCCCGTCGCTTTTACCTTCCTGCGCGGCCCTGGCATCGATCGCAACGGCCTTCACATCGCCGCCGGAGCAGAATGCGCGGTCGCCCGCCCCGGTGATCGCCACCGCCTCGATGCTCTTGTCCTTCGCCCATTCGACGAGTTTCGCGTCGATGGCGCGGATCATCGGCAGGTTCAGCGCGTTCAGCGCCTGCGGGCGGTTGAGCGTGATGACGCCCAGATTGCCGCGGCGGTCGAAAAGTACATCCTGTTCCTGCGTCATGTTTCCATTTGCCCTTCGATGATGCATAATACCATAGAGCCTATCCGTTCAAGAATAAAGCCGAGAGATGCCAATGCCCTGGTTTGTTTACATACTTGAATGCGCGGACAGGACCTTATACACAGGCATTACCAATAATCTGGATAAGCGCATAAAAGCCCATGCGGAAGGCAAAGGCGCGAAGTATACGCGCGGGCGCGGGCCGCTTATTCTCCGATATACCGAAAATCATCCGACGAAAGGCTTTGCCCTGCAACGTGAAGCTGTCATAAAATCGTTTGGTCGGACGCAGAAATTGAAGCTGTTTCCCCCAAAACAAAAACCTACGCGCAGCAAGGCTCCATGACGGTCGTCACGCATTACGATACGCTGAAGATCACACGCGACGCCCCGCCCGAAGTTATTCAGGCGGTATATAAAGCGCTGGCGCAAAAATACCACCCCGATAAAAACCTGAACAACCCCGAGGCCGTCCGCATGATGCAGATGGTCATCACGTCGTACAAAACGCTGAGCGACGACGCCCGGCGCAAGGAACATGACGACTGGGTGAACAAGCAACTGCCGCCGCCGCCCAAGCGCGCGCTGACCCCGCAGGAAAAAGCGGCGGAAGAAAAAGCCGCGACCTATGCGGAAGCCGCCGCGAAATGGAACAGCTGGGCGGTATCGACAGGGCTGGAGGCGAAAGCCGCGCGCGACAAGGCGACGCAGGCCGCGACGAAAGCCGCCACCTGCCCGCCGTCCGAAAAACAAAAATGGGCCGCGCTGGCGCAGCAAACCGAAAACGACGCCGTGGAAGCGGAAAAGAAAGCCGCCGCCGCCGCCGTATCCGCCAAGCAAAGCACCGATGAAGCGGCCAAGCATGCCGTCGCCAGCAAGGACGGGGCGGTCGTCACGCTGTATGACACATTGAAAATCCTGCGCGACGCGCCGCCCGAAGTCATCGCCGCCGCAGCCCGCGCGATGGGCCAGAAATTCCCGAACGATCCCGCTGTTTCCAAGGCAATCGAACATTTGTCGGACGCGCAGAAAAAAGCGGCGCATGACGCATGGATCCGCGAAAAAGACCCCGTTGCGGGCGGCCCGCGCAAATCGACCGCGCAGGAAATCGAAGCGCGCACCCGCGCCGAAAAAGCATCGAACGAAGCCAAGGCGAAAGCCGCCATGAAGGACGGCCCCGCCTGGAAAACCTGGGCGGAAAAAGCGCAGAAAGAAGCAGAGCAGGAACGCGCCCGCGCAAAAATCGCGGCGCAGAAAGCCGCCGACGCAAGGCAGCGCGCCGAAACCGCCTTCCGCGAACTGCAATCGTCATCCGCCGCCGCCGAACGCGACGAAGCGATGTGGACGTCCTCGACAAACATGGCGACGGACTAAGCCTTTAAGCTTCCTTCGGCGCGATACATTTCACCCCGCTGCTTTTCGCCGCGTTCACGTAACTGCCGACGGCGATGCCCGTCAGTTCCGGCGCGGGTTTCGCCATCAATTCATGCAGCTCTTTCGGCATCGTCGCCTTTGCCATCCAGGCAAGGGCGCTTCTTTTATCCAGCATCAGCGGCATGGTGTCCGAAACAGGTTTCACCACGCCGGTTGCGGCAACCGTGACGATGGCGCAGCTTTCCACTTGCCGTGAATCCGCATCGACCCATTGGCTCCACAACCCCGCAAAGGAAAGCAGCTCGCCGCCCGCGAAATAATGCGGTTTCTTGACCGAGGTCAGTTTCTGCCATTCATAAAAGCCCGTCGCGGGAATGATACAGCGCTTGTCCTTGAATGAATCGCGGAAACCCGGCTTTTCCGCAATCGTCACGGCTTCGGCGTTGATCATTTTCCCCGCGATCTTGGCATCCTTCGCCCAATACGGGATCAGCCCCCATTGCATCAGGCCCAGTTCCAGCCCGTCCGTCTCCTCGACCAGCACCGGCACCTGTGCGCCCGCGCCGATATTATAGTTTTCCCGCCATTCCCCGCCGCCAAACGGCCGCGCGCCATAAAACGCGGCAAGGGCTTCGAATGTTTCGGTCAGGACAAAACGGGACGGCATGGAAGGCTCTGAAAAATTGTCGATGGCGGCAGTATAGCACGCCTCCCCCTGTTCAATATCCGCAAATCATCCTATCATGGCGCAAGGCGGCAATTATGTCGTTCAGGGCAAAAGGCGTTTCCAGCATGTTAGGCTATATTCTCAGCTACCTCTTCACGCCGTCGGGCCGTTTCCGCCGCGTGGATTACCACCTTGTCATCTGGTCGATCACGTTTTTTATCTTCGCGCTCGTCATGGGCATTTTCGGCTTCATGATGCACAAGGGACTGGGCGCGCTGCTCACGCCCGCCGCGCTCGCCGCCAAGCCGCTCGCCACGGGCGCGGAAGGCGGCCTCGACATCTCCTTCGGCACCGATATCCTGGTCGTGGCCGGCGCCGGATTCTTGCTGTATATCATGGCCTATGTCGCGGCGATCATGGCGACCATCAAGCGATTCCACGATTTCGGCATGTCGGGCTGGTGGACGCTGCTGCTGTATTTCCCGCTGCCGCTGTTCATGCTGGTCGCGCTGTTCCGTTTCATGGACTGGCAGATCGCCGAAATCGTGCTGTCGCTCGTCTGGCTGGTCGCGATCCTGTGGTACACCGTCAAGCTGATGTTCTTTAAGGGCGTCAAGGCCGACAATTTCTACGGCCCCGATCCCTATATCGATACGCCGCCCTATGTGGGACAGGCGCTGATGATCGTGGGCATCATGTTCGCGATGGCCGTCGGCTCCGTCTTTGCCAGCGTCGCGGCGATCAAGCAATTCGCGGACGAGATGCAGAAAAGCAAAGCCGCAGCCGAAGAAAAGGCCAAACCCGCCCTGACCCCCGAACAGCGCGCGGCGCTGGCGGCGGAGGAAGCGAAAAAAGCCGAGGAAGAGCGCAAGCAGGCCGACAAAAAAATGCTGGAGCGCGCGCTTGCCGGCGACGCGGCGGCGCAGTACGACATCGCGTCCCGTTACTTCACGGGCAGCAACGGCGTGCCGCTGGATTACGCCAAGGCCGGCGCATGGCTGCAGAAATCGGCGGAGCAGGACCACGCGCCCGCGCAATACAACCTTGGCCTGCTGTATTTTGAAGGCAAGGGTTACGCGGTCGATAACGCCCGCGCCTATTTCTGGGCGACGCGCGCCACCTATCGCGGCCATATTCCGCAGGGCAACGATTACCGCGTGCAGGCAGGCCAGTTGCTGACCCCCGAAGTGCGCGCGCAGGTCGAGAAAGCGGCGCATGAATGGAAGCCGGTCGTGAAAGCGCCGCCCGCAGCGCCCGTGATCGCAGCGCCGCCGCAGCCAGCGCCCGTTCCCGTTCCTGCACCCGCTCCGGCGGTTTCACCGCAGCCGGCCGCGCCGTGAAACTGAAGCTCGACCGGGATCAGCTGAAAGCCCATGCGAAGACCTACGGCAAAAAGGGTGTCGGCCTTGCGATCAAGGCCGCCATCCTTTACGCCGTGCTGACCGTCATCGGGCTGATCGGCGGCGGCATCGGCGGGCATTTCGCTGCGGATCATTACGCGCTTGCCGCATGGCTTGACTGGGTCTGCACGATTGCGGGCATCGCGGCGGGCGGCGTGATCGGTTTCTTCGCGGCGCAGATGATCATCATCGACATGATGCAGGAAATGGTGCTGGACGCGGGCATCGACGCCGGCAAGGCGGGCTATAAAATGGCCAAGACCAAGCTGGCCGAAAGAAGCGGGCAAGCACCTGAAAAACCTGCCGAAAACACCGATAAATTGACATAAATTTTCGATCGGCCTACACTCGTGCATCAAATTCAAGATGCCCCCGAGCGGAGTCGCGCCATGCTGAAAAAGCTGTGGAAAAACTGGAATGACAAGAACGACGCCAAGCTGCGCGCGCAGCACGAAAAGCGCGACGCGGAACTCGGCAAGCCGTCGCAGCAGACGCTGAACAACCGCGCCGTGCATGCCGCTTATAAAGGCTACTGGAAAACCGCGCTTGCCGCGATCGACGACGGCGCGGATGTGAACCAGCCGATCAACAGCAAGACGACCTTCAACGGCAATGCGGGCAGCTATACCTTCGAAGATAAAATATCCCTCACGCGGGTTGCGATGCAGGAAAAAAATCCGGCCGCGCTGGCGGCGCTGCTGGACCGCGGCGCGGACAAGGATTTCATCGCGACGCACAGCACCAACGGGCGCGAGCGCCGCGAGTCCCTCGCCGAATACGCCGCGCTGAAGATTGCGGCGCGTGAAAAATCCTATACGGACATCGTCACGCAATTGCTGGACGCCGGTGCGCAAGGCTATGAAGCCGCATTGTTCGCCGCCGAAGAAGCGAAGAACAGCGACGCCATCCTGCTGATCCGCGCAGGACAGAAGAAAAACCCCGAAACCACCGCCGGCCTGCCGGAAGACGCGCGTTTAGAAAACCTGCACGCCCTGCTGCGCGACGCCACGCCCGAACAGCGCGTGAAAATGCTGGAGGCCCTGCAGGAAAAATTCGCGGCCGCCGTAGACGGCACCAAGGCGGAAACCCCGCCCGCGCCGAAGCCCGCGAACAAGGCGGCGTTGCGGCCCTGATCCCTTCAGTTCCCTCCTAATCCCCTCTCCCGCTCTTGCGGGAGAGGGTCGGGGTGAGTGTGCGTGTCCGAGCGAAGGATGCTCGCAGATTTGCAGCGAGACTCCCCCTCAACCCCCGCCTTCTCCCGCCAGCGCGGGAGAAGGGGCTTGTGCGGCATAACCCCCTTCCCTCTCCCCTCCATAATATTGTATAAATCCCCATAACAAGGATTATGGAATTATGAAAAACATCAGCTCGTTCAGAAAACAATCGCCGCGCCGCGAGCCGGACAGCCCGCCCCTGCACGATCCCGGCCGCGTGCGCCCGCGCCGCCTGCGCCGCAACGCCTGGACACGCAACCTTGTCGCCGAAAACGCGGTCAGCGTGAACGACCTGATCTGGCCCGTCTTCGTCATGGAAGGCGCCAAAATCGAAGACCCGATCAAATCGATGCCGGGCGTTTCCCGCTGGTCGCTCGATAACCTTTTGAAGGAAATCGAAGCCGCCGCCGTCATGGGCATCCCCGCTATCGCCCTGTTCCCCGTCGTCGACGCCGACAAAAAATCGATGGACGGCCGCGAGGCATGGGAGCCCAACAACCTGATCTGCCGCACCATCCGCGCGATCAAGGATGCCGTGCCGGATATCGGCATCATCTGCGACGTCGCGCTCGACCCCTATACCAGCCACGGCCATGATGGCCTGGTCGATGCCGACGGCTATGTTGTGAACGATGAAACGGTCGAAGTGCTGTGCCGTCAGGCGCTGGTGCAGGCCGAAGCCGGCGTCGATATCGTCGCTCCTTCCGACATGATGGACGGCCGCATCGGCGCGATCCGCGACACGCTGGACGAACACGGCTTCACCAATACCGCCATCCTGTCCTATGCCGCGAAATACGCGTCGGCCTTTTACGGCCCGTTCCGCGACGCTGTGAATTCGGGCGGCTACCTGAAGGGCGACAAGAAAACCTACCAGATGAACCCCGCCAATCTTGAAGAAGCCATCATGGAAACCTCGCTCGATATCGACGAGGGCGCGGATATGGTGATGGTGAAACCCGGCCTGCCTTACCTCGATGTCATCCGCCGCGTGAAGGACGAATGCCGCATGCCGACCTTCGCCTATAACGTGTCGGGCGAATACGCGATGGTGAAGGCGGCGGCGCAGAACGGCTGGCTCGACTACGACAAGGCGATCATGGAAATGATGATGTGCTTCAAGCGCGCGGGCGCCGACGGCGTGCTGACCTATGCGGCGCGCGATATCGCAAGGCTTTTGAAGGCCTGAACGGCCTAGCGGCTGATGTCCATATCGCCGCTGTCGATCTCGTTCATGTCTTCGCGGTTCTGTTGCATCTGCGCCAGCGAACAGGCATGCGGCACCGATTTTGTGCGCACCATGATGTCATGCGCCACGTAACTCATGCCCAGCGTGACGATGTAAATGAACACCGTCATCCACAGCGTGTCCTTGGGCGTCCATGTCGCCTGCACGTATTTCATACGTTCGCGCTCTGATACCTTGAACTGCCAGACGCAGGATTCCAGCTTCCAGAAGCCGAGCGTGAGCAGGCCGAGGTTGAGCAGCGCCAGCTCCTGCCAGGTGAACAGGATGAAAAGCCCCGGAATGCAGCCGACGGTCAGGTAACCCACCCACGGCGCCAGCTGCCACATCACCATCGTCATCGTCGAAACGAAGGCAAGGTTCGCCCAGAAACGCAGATGCACCTGATCGGGCGTCACATGCTTGATCTTTTTTTCGGGCATGTGGATTTTGTAATATTCATAGATGATATAGGCGAAAACAAGGAACAGCACCACGCCCGAGAACTGGATGAACGGATACCCCTTGCCATCCGCGTTGCAGGCGAGCGGTTCCAGCTGCGCTGCGACGCTGCAGGCTTTTTTCTTGATCGCCACGGGGAACATGAACGGGTCGATGATGAACATCTTGGCCGACACGCCCCACATCATGATGAAGGCCGTCTTGCGCAATCCCTTGCGCTGGTTGGCGATGCCGCGTTTCAGCGCGAACATCGCGCACAGCATCAGCAAAGGGCCGCCGGCATAGTACAGAAACCATGCCAGGTCGAAGCAGTAAAACCAGCACATCATCAGCATGGGACTACCTCTTTCACCTTGAATCTGCTGGGATTATGCCATGAAAAGCATTGTTATTACTATACTTTGCCCTTTGGGCTTTGACTTTTTATGGCCAAAAAGCCATCCTGTGAACCGGCTCAACAATCCCGTTACGTAAATCATGCAGTCCAACGCAGCGCTCCGCACAGAAATCATCGGCTTCGACAGCGGCTGGGGCTGCGCCAATTTCCGCTGCGAAGACGGGCCCGCATCGGTCAACGCATCCGCCATACTCGCAGGCCTTGCGGCGCATCATGTCGCGGCGAAATGGCATGCCCCGCTCGGGCTGAAATTCCTGGGCAGGCACGAAGATGTGAAAGGCAAGCTGGACAGCCTTGCAACCGTGCTGACCGCGCTGCGCCGCCTGTCGAACACCGTGCGCATATCCGCCGAAAACGGCAATGTGCCGATCGTCATCGGCGGCGATCATTCATCCGCCATCGGCACATGGTCGGGCGTTGTCGCCGCCAGGAAAGCGCACCGCAAATTCGGCCTGATCTGGGTCGATGCGCATATGGATTGCCACACCATCGAAACGTCCTATCAAGGCAAATGGGGCGGCTGGTGGCACGGCCAGCCCGTCACGGCGCTGACCGGCCACGGTTTGCCCGACCTGCAGCATATCGGCGGCCTGCTGCCGAAATTATCGCCGCAGCATATCAGCATCATCGGCGCGCATAGCTATGAGCCCGCCGAAGTCGAGTTCGCAAAACGCGAAGGCATCCGCGTTTTCTTCCTCGACGAAGTGCGCGCCCGCGGTTTCAGGGCCTGCTATGACGAGGCGCTGGCGCGCGCGAATGACGGCACCGACGCGTTCGGCCTGACCATCGACATGGATTGTTTCCGCCCCGAAGATTCACCGGGCGTCGGCTCGGCCGAAGACACAGGATTGGTCGCGGCCGAAGTCGTGCCCGTGCTGAAATCCATCGCCCGCCATCCCCGTTTCGCCGCGCTCGAACTGGCGGAATTCAACCCGCATCAGGATAAGTTGAACAAAACTGGGCAACTCATCGAAAATATTATTAAATCCTGCTTTTCATAACAGCATTTATCAATAAATAATTAACCGTCAGTTGGCATACTATGAGTGTACCAACCCCGGAAGAAATCCCGGACCCCTTCACTTTAAATATTTCAGGATGAAATGTTAAAGCTCGTCGGCAACATCATGGTGATCGTCTGTACGATTGGCGGCTATGTCGCCAACAACGGACACCTGGCCGTTCTGTGGCAGCCTTTCGAATTGGTCATCATTTTCGGCTCGGCCTGCGCCGCGTTCCTGACCGCCAACTCGCCGCATGTCATCAAACAAACCCTCGCCGACATCAAGTCGATCTATAAAAAAGACATCTTCAACAAACCCGAATATATCGAAGTGCTGTCGATGCTTTTCGTGGTGTTCAAGACCGCGCGGTCCAAGGGCTGGCTGGCGCTGGAACAACACATCGAAAACCCGGAAGAGAGCGAGATATTCAAGAAATTCCCGACCGTCCACGCCAACCACCACGCCGTCACATTCCTGTGCGATTACCTGCGCCTGATTTCGCTGGGCGCTGAAAAGCCGCACGAGATCGAGGCGCTGATGGATCAGGAAATCGAAACGCAGCAGGGCGAGCGCAACCACACCTCCCACGCCGTGCAGACGATGGCGGACGGTATGCCCGCGCTCGGGATCGTCGCCGCCGTCCTTGGCGTCATTCACACGATGGGCTCGATCACCGAACCACCCGAAGTCCTCGGCCACCTGATCGGCGGCGCGCTGGTGGGTACGTTCCTTGGCGTGTGGCTGTCTTACGGCTTTATCGCGCCTATCGCATCGGCGATCAAGGAACGCAACGACAGCGAAGTGAAATACTTCCTGTGCATGAAAACCTGCATCCTCGCCTTCCTGCAGGGCGCAGCACCCCAAGTCGCGATCGAATTCGGCCGCAAGATCCTGCTGCACGATACGCAGCCCACCTTTATCGAGGTCGAAGAAGCCACGCAGAACGTGACGGCGTAGCATGGCCAAGAAACAGAACGACGAAAAACAGCCGATCATCATCATCAAGAAGGTGAAGAAGGTTTCGGGCGGCCATCACGGCGGCGCGTGGAAAGTCGCCTATGCCGATTTCGTGACCGCGATGATGGCGTTCTTCCTTTTGCTGTGGCTGCTCAACGTCACGACGGACGAGCAGAAGGCCATGATATCGGCCTATTTCGCGCCCGCCGACCCCCGCATCGCAACCTCCACCAGCGGCGCGGACGGCGTGATGGGCGGCACGACGATGTCGCCCGACGGCGCGATGACCAGCAACCGCAACCCCATTTCGCAGCAGCGCGACCCGTCCGAAGGCGTCGGCAAAGAGGACGGCGAAGACGGCATCAACAAAATGACCGCCGAAGAAGAAAAAGAAATCGAGGCGATGGACAAGATAGACGACAAGGCCTTCGACAACGCCGCCGATCAGATCAAGAAAGCCATCGAAGACCAGCCGGAGCTGAAGGAGCTTGCCCAGAACCTGCTGATCGACATGACGCCCGAAGGCCTGCGCATCCAGATCGTCGATCAGGAAGGCAAGCCGATGTTTGAAACCGGCAGCGCCAAGCCCCTGCCCGCCGCGCAAAAACTGTTCAACCTTGTGAACACCGTCATCAAGCCGCTGCCGAATAAAATCTCGCTGCGCGGCCATACCGACAGCGTGCCATACGGCAAAGACGCGACCTATACCAACTGGGAACTGTCATCCGACCGCGCCAATGCCAGCCGCCGCGTGCTGCTGGCCGACGGCCTGCCCATCGACCGCATCGAAAACGTGCAGGGCAAGGCAGATCGTGAAGCACTGGTGCCGAACGACCCCGCGAATGCGAGCAACCGCCGCATCAGCGTGATTTTGCTGAAACAATCCATCACCAACGGCCCGAAAAAACCGAACGCGGTGAAAAAACCGGCGGTCAGGAAACCCACGATCCCCGGCGTA
>JADYYV010000355.1 GCA_020853455.1 Alphaproteobacteria bacterium
CCCGCACCAACCGATAAAGACGACGCCAGCAGCCTTGGCGCGCTTTACGATGCCGTGCGCACGGGCGATGGCGGTGCGTTTCATGCGCGCTTCACGCAGCTGTCTGCGCCGCCCCTGCTGCCTATCCTGCTGGCCACCATCGACCACCGCCAGCCGGCAATCGCCGCCTTCGTCATTTCGCAGGCGAAGAAAAAAATGGGTGCCGAAGAATGGGCGGAAGCCGCATCACAGGCGATGGAACACGCGATCAATTCCGGACAGAAAGAAATCCTGAAGCACCTGCTCGATCAGGGCGCGCCCGCCGATGCGCGCTTCGCCTGGGTCGCGGCGGCGAAACATGACAGCGTCGATATGCTGGAACAGCTGGCGGAAAAAGCGCCGGCGCAAAACCTCAACATTGAATCGGGCCGCGCGAAAGAGGCCTTCAACGCCGCCGTCGCCGCCGGAAAATTCAGCAGCGCAGAATGGCTCGCCGGTCATGCGCGCTCGCATATGGATGCGAAAGACATGCAAAAAGCCGCATCCGCCGCGATGACCGCGCAGGATGAAACCGCCGCGATGTGGCTGATCGGCAAGGCCGAAGAAAAACTGAAACCCGGCGACGACGCGCTGCGCCGCATTTACAACACGCTGATGAACGACGCGATAAACGCCGAATTCCTGCCCGGCATCGATTACCTGTACGGCAAGGCTCAAAACAGCTATGCCACCGCGCTTGTCGCAACCGCGCATGCCGACCGCATCAAAAGCTTCACGCATATCCTGTCGATGGCCGCAACAGCGGGCGTCGCGATCGAGAAAACAGACCTGCAGACCACGCTGATGATCGCTGCCGACCACGGGTCGGTACAGGTGACGCGCGCGCTGGTCGAACTCGGCGTCGATATCAGCGTCCACAATCAGGGCGCGCTGCGCAAAGCGGTCGATAACTATGCCCGCGACGGTTTTGCGCCTGTCCGGTTCATGCTGGAACACGGCGCCGATCCCGTTTATGCGCTGTCGCGCGCGGCGGAAAAATTCCCGAACGACAGCGACCTGCAAAAACAAATAAGCCAGCTTGCCGACAACCTGGCGGCAGAAGCGGCCACGAATTTTTCCTTCATCGATTTCACGCCCGAAAATTTGCGCCGCGCGCATCCGCAGCTGGGCATGACGCCGCTCCATTACGCGGCTGAAAAACGCCTGTTTGCGACCGTGATGGAAAAGGCCGGCGCGCAGCTGACAACGGATGATTACCTGTCGGTCAACAAGCACGGCGATACTTTGGTATCCGTGCTGGAACGGCAGAGCCAGCTGGCCGATATCCTGAAGCCGCAATTGTGGGCAGGCCAGCGCGACAAGGCTCTTTCCGTGTTGCAGCAAACCAGCGACAAGTTCCGCAAGGATTTCGACAGCGAAACTTTCCTGCGCGAAGTCAGCCAGCTGACGCTGCGCCAGACGGCAAATCCGCGCCGTTACAAGCTGGGCCTGTAAAACTTCCGCTTTTCCGGAAAAGGCGTATTGCCAGCCCCCCGCTGCCATGTAAAACTTAACGCCGTTCAACAATCTTAACGGCGCATAACGGCATGACCGAAAATAAGAAACCCAGCCTTGCCGATCACCACTGGCGCGCAACCCTGCGCAGCCGGGGTGCCGACCAGCTGAACACCGATATGGTGGCGGCGCTGGAACAGGACGACGCCTGGCGCTTCAAGATGCTGATGCAGGTGCAGGCCGACTGGTCGCGCAACGACAATATCCTGCGCACCGCCGTCCAGTACGGACGCATGGATATGTTCAGGGAAATCGTCAAAACCGATTCCGAATGGTCGGACAAGACCAACCTGCACCGCCTTGGCGAAGACGCGGCAATCGCGGGCGATGTCGGCTTCCTGAAATACTTCATCGAGGAATGCGCGCTGGACGTCCACTACTACAACGAAGAATTGCTGCGCACCGCGGTCAAGAACGGCCGCGAAGATGCCGTCAGATACCTGTTGTCGAAAGACGCCGACGCCGCGGTCTGGAGCAACGAACCGGTCCGCGACGCCGCCGAAAGCGGCAACCTGCCGCTCGTAAAAATACTGCTGGATGCCGGGGCCGACATCAACGCGCATAACTACGGCGGCAGCGTGCTGAGCAAGGCCGTGCAATCCGGCAACCTCGCGCTGGTCGAATACCTGCTCGACAAGGGCGCGGATATGCAGGCCCATGAATATTCGGGTTTTGTCGAGGCGGCGCGTTCCGGCGCGCCCGAAATGCTGCAGCTGTTCCTCGACCGCAAGATCGACGCCAACGCCCACAACGGCGAGGCGTTTGTGGCGGCGCTCGCGAACAAGAATTTCGACGCCGCGTCGCTGCTGCTGGCGCATGGCGCGGATATCAACGCGCAAAACGGCAGGGCCCTGCGCGACGCCGCGCGCGGCAATGAACAGGAAACCGCCGAATACCTTTTGCAGCACCGCGCCAATCCCAACGTCCATGAATACCGCGAAACGCCGCTGGTGCATGCCGTGCGCCATCATCACGGCGACATGGTGAAGCTGCTGATGAAATACGGCGCGGACCATACCGTGCTGCAAAGCGAAGCCTGGACCGTCGCCCGCCGCGAGCGCAATTCCGGCATGGTGCGCGCGATCGTCGAGGGGTATCGCGGGCAGCTGGCCGAAACGCGGCTGAAAAAATTCGACGAGTTCAACCAGACCTTTCCGGCCGCCTACACCATCGACGACCTGCGCAACACGAAAGGCCCGTCCGGCGACACCGGCCTGCTGATCGCGGCGCAGACCGGCAAGTTCGCCGACCTCGTGGGCCGCGCAACCTCGGGCAGGCTCACGGGCGACGACCTGTTCCATCCCGAAGACCGCATCGACATGGTGTTTTCGCACCTGGCGCAGCACAAGGCGCTGCAGGATTTCTTCCATCCGTCCTTCTGGGCCGACCGCGTCTATGAAGTGAAGGAAGTGGTCGCGATGCTGCCCGAACAGTACCAGAAAAGAATCCAGCTGGGGCCGATCGCGAACGAGATCAATTACCGCGAACTGCGCAAAAAAGCGGCGAACGCCGGATCAGGGCTAAAACCCCCGCCCAAGCTGCCGCCGAAACTGTCCCCGTAAGCCATGAACGCAACACCCGACAATCAGGCCGATGGCTTCAAAACCGGCGGCGAAGATGCGCCGAAATCATCGTTCAACGCACCCGCGTCACTGCGCGGCGTCGGCGGCCCGAACGGCGATTTCTGGGCAAGCCTGCAGCAGGCGGCGGCGCTGAAGCAGTGGCACAAACTGCAGCGACTGCTGGACGAAAATAAAAACACGCCCGTGCCGCTCAACCCCGTCACCATCAACGTCTTTCGCCGCGCGGCGCAGGAAGGGCAGGTGGCGATCGTGACCGAGCTTTTCGCGCGCGGTTTTTCGCTGCCCGCCGAAGACGCGGGCGACATCCTGCGGCAGCTGGTCGAACATCATGACGTATCGATGCCGGTCGCCGGCTTCCTGATCCGCAACAACCATGCGCCCGCCGAAAAGGCCGTGCTGATCGCGGCGGAAAAGGGCACCCCTGCGCAGATGCAGCAGCTGAAGGATGCGGGCGCGGATATCGACCTGGCGGGCCGCAGTTTTTCAGCCGCGCTCTATGCCGGCAATACCGCGACGATGAGCTACCTGTTTTCCAAGGACGCGCAGATATACCACCCGTCCGTCGCCTCCGCGCTGCACCGCCGCGCCGCGCATCCCGAAAGCGCGATTACGGATGCGGTGGCTGCGCATTACAAAGGCATCGTCGATCAGGACGCGCGCGACTGGGAACTGTATTACGCCTATGTCTGCCCCAATCATCCCGATATGGACGACCTGCGCAAAATCCCCTTTGGCGTGCAGGAACAGGGTACGACCCTGATGCACCTTGCCGCCCGCACCGGCTGTTTTTCCGATATCGTGGCAGCCGCGGAAAAGGACGACGGCAAATACCTGACCGCCGCCGACCTGTTGCTGCAGGATAAAAACGGCGTGTCGGTGCTGCTGATCCTTGCGTCGCGCGGCGAAGAAAAGGCGCTGTGCGATGTGCGTCTCTGGCACAACAACCAGGGCGGCCTGCGCGAT
This sequence comes from Alphaproteobacteria bacterium, assembly GCA_020853455.1. Lineage (GTDB taxonomy): Bacteria > Pseudomonadota > Alphaproteobacteria > Micavibrionales > UBA2020 > JAPWJZ01. The sequence goes on from JADYYV010000355.1 coordinate 4,080, forward strand.
GTGAACGAGGCGCTAAAGGATCTCAGCGCCGGCCTGCCCATCCCGCCCCAGATGACCCTTGAACTGCAATTGCACCATCTGCGCCGCCGTGCCGATCCGAAACGCTGGTCGCTGAAGCCGCCAAAGCATTAACCATTCAATATCAAAGGCTTGAATATTCATGAACCTCTATTCTGGCCGTTGACGGCGGGTGGGCTTCCCTATAGTTTTGAATCTGTTCACCATTAAGATTCTACAACCGCGACGCTTTTAAAAGGCAGGACATGTCTGTCCCCGAAAACGACAACGGCGGCAAGAAAAAGAAAGGCGAAGGTCTCCTCAAAAAGGCCTTCAACGCCGCGCGCCGCCTGTCGCTCTGGCTGCGGCAGGGCAGCCTTGACCGCGGGCTGGTGACCGCGGCGAAAAACGGACGCGATATCCGCGCCGCCTTTTTGATCGCGTCCGGCGCCGATGTGCGCACGCAGGGCAACGCGCCGCTAAAACTCGCGGTCGAATTCGCGCATATGAACGTGCTGCGCGTGCTGCTGAAACACGGCGTGTCGGCGAACGAGGAACAGGGCGCCGCCCTGCATATCGCGGTCGCCAACGGCCAGCGCGACGTTGCGAAATATCTCATGCAGCAGGGCGCCGATATCCATGCGCAGCAGGACAAGGCGATTATCATCGCGTCATCCTTGCGCAACACGCGCATGATGGACCTGCTGATCGACAGCGGCGCGGATGTGAACGCGCGCTACGGCGAACCGCTGAAGGTGGCGGCGCAGACCGGCAACGAACACGTCGCGCGCCAGCTGATCCGCGCGGGCGCGATCGTCAATATCAACGATAACGCGGCGCTTTATACCGCCTGCCGCTACGGGCAGAAAAACGTGGCCGAAGTGCTGGTCGATGCGGGCGGCGATATCCATGCGCGCAACGGCGTGATGGTCGATGTGGCCGCCGCCTATGGCCATACCCGCGTGCTGGAATTCCTGCTGAAGCGCGGCGCGAAAATTCCCGCCGACGGCGGCCTGGCGCTGCGCTGGGCGCGGGAAAACGGGCAGGGTCATTGCGCCCGCATCATCGAAGAACACCTGGCCGCGCAAGGCAAAAAAGCCCCGCCGCCCGCGCCGAAACCATGACATCGCCGGCAGAGGCGCAGGACGCGCTTTACCGCGCCGCGAAAGACGACGACCGCTTGATGGTCGCGCATCTGCTCAAGGAAATGTTCGCGGCCGCCCCCTATATCCCGCGCGACGACCTTGGCGCCTATTACGCGACCATCGACGCGGTGACGCCGAAAATGGCGCATATGTCGCTGCTGGTGCTGTCGCTGCAGGCGGGCGCGACGGGGTTGTTCCGCTATCTTGCCGAACAAAAGCCCGATGATACGCAACGTATCGCGGCTTCCATCCTGCCTGTCATGGGCAGGCTTGAATTCGTGGAACCGCTGGCGGCGCTTGGCGGCGATCCGCAATTCATGTCGGGCGCGCTGCTGGCGAAGGCGACGGAACGCGCCGATACCGGTCTTCTGGCATTCATGATTGCGCAGGGCGCAGACCCGAATTCGACGGCGCATATGCAGCCGCCGCGCCATCCGCTGGCGGTCGCGGCGGAAATATCCGATATGGCCGCGCGCCGCGCGGTCGTCGATCTGCTGTTATCGGCGGGCGCCGACTGGCAGGCGATGCCGGAACAGGCGCGCAAAGCGGCGCAGGAATCCTATTCGGAAACGCGGCAGGCCGATATCGCGCAAGAATCCCTGCGCAACCTGAAACAATCGGCACAAAAAAGAAGCCTTAAGCCGCCGACGCCTTGAGGCTGTCGTTGTTCGTCGCCAGCGCCTTCAGCGTGCAGGCGCGCACATCGTCGATCGACTGCATGGGGATCTGCAGCTTGGCGAAGGCGCGCATGGACAGCGCCGATGCCAGCAGCATATGCGAATATTTCTGCGCATCGGTCGATTGCGGCACCTGGCCGACGCGTTTTGCGTTTTCGATGCAAGCCGCATAGGCTTCCTGCCACTGCGTCATGTAATCGTTCAAAAGCGCGGTGATGCTGTCGTTGATATGCGTGATTTCCAAAAGAGAATTGACGATAAAGCAGCCGGGGCCGGTTTCGGGCTTGCTGCATTCTTCCACGATATGGCTCAGGTGGCGGTCCAGCGCCTGCAGCGGGTTCGGGTCTTCCGCCAGCGCCTTCAGGCGGGGCTGCATGTGTTCCTGGAAATTAAGGCGCAAAGCCGCCTCGAACACCTTTTCCTTGTCGCCAAGCGCGTTATAAACCGAGCCGAGGTGGAGGCCCAGGCGCTGCGCCAGGTCGCGCATCGAGGTTGATTCATATCCATGCGCCCAAAAACTTTCCATCGCGGTGTGAAGGGCTTTGTCACGGCAAAATTCCAGCTTGCGTCCCATAAATCGGTAATCCTTTTTTGAAAAAATCAGCGCCCGGGATCAAACAGTATTTCCCGTGGCGGTCGTCGTTTTTATAGAGCAGCGGGGCAGTAAAAAGCAAACATTCCTTGGGGTTAAAGTGAGAACGTACGTTCAAGATATGTACCAGTTTTAGCGTCGCCGAAGCCTGACGCGGGCAGGGATACCGCGCTGTTAACACTTTTTTCATATATTCAGCCTAGACTCAAAGTATCAGCAGAAAAACACTTGCGACAACCACAGGCGGTTTTCTGCAAACCCATGATTAAGCTATATTTTTGGATAACACGTGCATTTTATTGCGACCATAAACCACCCCATTCAAACGCGCTGCCGTAACGCCGGATATGTTTCCGGCGTTGAACAGGCATGAACCGGTTTTTTCAAAGCCAAGAAGGAGAGAATTACGATGGCCCGCCTTGATACCCACGCAGATCCTGAATCTTATGAAACCCGCGAACTCGCATGGGAGCTGCAGCAGCCGCATCCCGACGAACAGCGAATCAAGTTTTTCGTCGAACACGAGGCTTGCGTGAAATCTGCGCTGAAGCTGGCGAATATGGCCGAAAAAGACCTCCTCAAACGCCCCAGCCTGCGCGTGCTGCACAAACACCTCCATGATGGCGATGTAAAAACGACCAGCCACTGATCTTCGCGCCCGAACTGTTGACTCCGATTTGCTGCAGCCGTGTTTTCTGCGCGCTGCAGCAAATTTTTATCGAAGACCTGCTGAAACACCAGCCGGCATTGAAAACCAAGCCGAAAATCTTTGCCCTGACGCACAAGGCGCTGTGCAGCGCGCTCAATATCGCATCCTATAACGCGAAGCCCCAAACCGCCTGCGGGCGCGAGGCGAAAAAAACCGCGAAAGACATCATCCCGCCCCTGTCACCGCAAAAGCGCCCGAAGATGCCGCGCAGTACCGCGCCCGCATCGACAAGGCGCGCCTGACCTCATCCGCTGCAAATAATTCCGAAAAAAAATCAGGGCAGCCCAAAACGGCGGAAGGCGCGCTCGAGGAAATCATCGCGGTCCTGATGACGCAGGAAGACATCACGCGCACGCTTTCGGCCTATGACGCAACGCCCGGCGACATCCGCGGCCTCTACCAGTTCCTGCTGCATCACGGCGCGGATATCTGGGTGCATGGCAATTACGTGGCGGCGCACAGCCTTGGCAACCCCGTCATCCTCGAGGCGTATTTGCGCGACCGCCACCTGCGCGACGATCGCGGCTATGCGCTGGCCTTCGCCGACACCTGCGTGCGGTATGTGGAAGGCGGCTATGCCGACCAGTTTTTGCGCGATAATCTGGATGTATTCACGCCCCGCCAGATGCGGGCGTAACGCTTACGGCTGCGGCGGTTTCTTCTTGAAATGCGCGGTCTGCGGCGCGGCCAGCTTGCGGTGGCTGCCTTCCTTCAGGAATTTCTGCACGCCGGCGGCGGACAGGAACTGCGTCATGTTCTGCGTTTCCGCATCCGACTGGTTGCGGCGCTGCGCCAGCTCCAGCGGGGTCAGCTTCGCGTCATTCGCAATCGTGCCGTCGGCGCCGCCCTGCACCAATGCCACGACAGCGGCGTAATGGCTGCGCACGACCGCGTAATGCAGCGCGGTGTATCCGCCGTCGATCGACCGCGCATTGGGCGCAGCACCGTGTTTCAGCAGCGCGCGCACGGCATCCGCCTTGCCCGCGAATGCCGCCAGCATCAGGGGCGTGCGGAAACTTTTGTCGCCCGCCTCGATCTCCGCGCCGCGCGCGAACAGCTTGTCGATGGCAGAACCATGCCCCATGCGCGCGGCCTCCATCAGCGGCGTGGTGCGCGCATCGTCGCGCGGGTCGATGATAATGCGCGGATGTTCCAGCAGCGCGTCCAGCATATCGGCGTTGCCGAATTTCGCGGCGTAATGCAGCGCCGCCGTGCCGTCTGCCTCGGTCAGGTTCGGATGCGCGCCAAGACCCAGCAGCACGCGCACCTCGCGGCTGTCGTTCTTTTGCGCCGCTTCCAGCAGCAGCAGCTCGAGCGTCTTGAAGGGTTCCATATATGTAAATATAGAGGATTCGGCGCGCACAAGACAAAGAAAAACCCCGCCGAAATCGCTTCCGGCGGGGTTTTTTTTATCTATTCAGACCCGATTAGAGGTCGAAGCTGCCGCCGTTGCCGGGCTTCTTCGGTTTTTTCGGGTGGATGTTCGGCTTGTCTTCCGAAGCGGGGGTCGTCGGGCCGGTCGAACCGCCGCCGAGACCGCCCAGACCGGGCAGGTTGAAGCCGCCCAGGCCGCCAGCAGGCAGCAGGCCGGTGATTTCGTTTTTGATGGTGTTCGCAAGGGTCGACATGGTGTCGGCCACGCGCTCATCCGTCTGCGCCAGGCGCTGGATTTGCGAAGCGGTTTTCTGCACGTCCATGATGACGGGCATCATTTTGAACATGATTTTCGACGGGCTGATGTTGGGATCGGTCGCGCCGAGTTCCATGACATCATCGACCATCTTGTTGAACTTGTCGCTCAGCGACTGGAACAGCGGCTGTGCAGCGCCGGTGTCGGCGGAAGCGGCTTCCTGGAATGCTTTGCGGATGTTTTCGAAAGCGTTGAATGCTTTTTCGGGATCGATGGGGGGAAGACCTAAATCCATTGTGGAATGCTCCTTGGACAAATAATGTTAAATCGGGGTACGGGCGGAGATTCCCAGAATATGCCACGTGAGTCAATACACTAAATTTGGCATAAAGCCTAAATATAGATTACATAATATACAGATATTCCCTTTCGTTTCAGGGCATGGCATGATGCGTCACCGTTAAAGGAATGCAGCTCATGTCCCCCCGCCACAGCTTCAACAGCCTCGGACTCGGCGACTGCCTCGATGAGATTGGAATCGGCGGCGAGACCTACCTGACGCGCGCGATCAAGATGGGGCAGCATGATGCGGTGGAAGAATTCCTGAACCTCGGCTGCGATCCGAATGTTAAAAACGCGGCGGGCGAATATCCCATTTATATCGCGCTTGCGATGAAGGACGAAGCGGCGCTGCTGCTGCTGTTCCGCGCCGATGCCAGCGTCTTCATCAAGAAAGGCGGCCTGACATTCCGCGAGAATGCGCAGAACGCCGGCCTTGCCGACGTCGCCGAAACCGCCGCCGCCATCGAACGCCGCGAAAAAGCGATGCGTCAGGCGCTGTCGTTTCCGCGCGGGATGTGCTGAACACCAAAAATTGCGTTGTCTATGCCGCGATGCCGGGCGTGAAGCGTTGTACGAAAGACGACACCAGTTTCTGCGCCGGCGGGGCGATGCGGGCGGCTGCCTTGTTGAAGGCGGTTGCGAAGAAGCCGCGCTTTTCCGCCGTATAGGCCGGATTTTCTTTCTCGAAATCCTTCAGCAGCG